>CAMFHT010000053.1 GCA_945952245.1 uncultured Rhizobium sp.
AGCGTGGACAGCATCCAGGTCCAGGCATCACCCTGGTTACGGATCGCGCCCTCGACGATGATCAGCGTCTGCCGCTCGCCCTCCGGCCCGATCCGCGCCACCTCGCCCAGCAAGGGAGCGGTGTTCTTATAGCCCACCTTGGTCAGGTAGCGGGTCATCTCCACTTCAGGGTGGACACCCGGGAAGATGTGGCGGATGAGCTTCGCCATGGCGAGATCGCCGATCAGCAGCGAACTGTTCGACTGTTCGGCGGAAAGCCAACGGATTTCCATGTCGTCATCGATCGCCATGCAGTCGAGCTGGTCGGTGCCGGCAAATTCCAGCGTGCCGTTCTTGCCCGAGAGGACCGTGCGCTCGCAAAGGCCGCGGATGATGCCGCGGGCAAAGGCGCCGAGCGAGAAGCCGTCGGTGAGGAAGCCGACGCGGCGGCCCTGGCGGATGCGGGCGAGCGCCAACTGCTGCTGCAGCGCGCTCGGATTGCCGTCGTCCCAGGCGACGCCGAGCGGCAGCATGTAGGTCTCCTTGTGCCCTTCGAGCTCGGCTTCGAGTTCGCCGAGTACGATGTCCTGCGGCGTGTTCATGGGCATGGCGCTGACGATACGCGCGCCGATCAGCCGCTCGCCCTTGGAGCCGAACCAGCGCCGTTTCGGCAGGTAGGCGGGCAGGATGTCCCGCGACAGCGTGTCCGACAGTTCCGGCGAGTCCACCAGTTCGTTCAGCCCCCGGCGGGTGACGAGCGTCACGAAGTCGTTGAGCTGCTCCGGCGGTTCGCTCCGCCAGTTCGGACCGTCCGCCTGTTCGGCAAGCTGGAACCAGTAAAAGCCGTAGGGCGGCAGCGTCAGGAGATAGGTGAGCTGCCCGACCGGCGGGAAGGGAGACATGCCGGTCAGCTCGATCGGCACGCGGCCGGCATAGTGCGCGAGATCCAGCTCCACCGCCTGCGGCAGGCGCGACAGATTGGCGACGCAGAGAATGGTTTCGCCTTCGTGCTCGCGGATATAGGCGAGCACCTTGCGGTTGCCGGGGGTGAGGAAGCGGATCGTGCCGCGACCGAAGGCATTGTGCCGGCGCCGGAGCGCCACCATGTGCCGCGTCCAGTTGAGAAGCGAATGGGTGTCACCCGTCTGCGCCTCGACGTTGACGGCCTGGAAGCCGTAGAGCGGGTCCTGGATCGGCGGCAGCACGAGGCGGGCCGGGTCCGTGCGGGAAAAACCGCCATTGCGGTCCGGCGACCATTGCATCGGGGTGCGCACCCCGTCGCGGTCACCGAGATAGATGTTGTCGCCCATGCCGATTTCGTCGCCGTAGTAGAGAACCGGCGTGCCGGGCATCGAGAGGAGCAGCGCATTCATCAGCTCGATGCGGCGGCGGTCACGCTCCATCAGGGGCGCGAGGCGGCGCCGGATGCCGAGATTGATGCGGGCGCGGCGATCGGAGGCGTAGATGTTCCAGAGATAGTCCCGCTCCTGGTCCGTCACCATTTCGAGCGTCAGCTCGTCGTGGTTGCGCAGGAAGATCGCCCACTGGCAATTGTCCGGGATAGGCGGCGTCTGGCGCAGGATGTCGGTGATCGGGAAGCGGTCCTCCTTGGCGATCGCCATGTACATGCGCGGCATCAGCGGGAAGTGGAAGGCCATGTGGCATTCATCGCCGTCGCCGAAGTAGTCGCGCGTATCCTCCGGCCACTGATTGGCCTCGGCCAGAAGCATGACGCCGGGATGGGTGGATTCCAGCGCCGCGCGGATCTGCTTCAGGATGACGTGCGTCTCCGGCAGGTTCTCGTTGATGGTGCCGTCGCGCTCCACCAGATACGGAATGGCATCGAGGCGGAAGCCGTCGATCCCCGTCTCCAGCCAGAAGCGCATGACGCCGAGAAGTTCTTCCATGACCAGCGGATTGTCGAAATTGAGATCCGGCTGGTGCGAATAGAACCGGTGCCAGTAATAGGCGCCGGCCACCGGATCGAAGGTCCAGTTCGACTTCTCCGTGTCGAGGAAGATGATGCGGGTCTCCGGCCATTTCTGGTCCGTATCCGACCAGACGTAGAAGTCCCGTTCCGGCGAGCCTGCCGGCGCATGCCGCGCCCGCTGGAACCAGGGGTGCTGGTCGGAGGTGTGATTGATGACGAGCTCCATGATCACCCGCATGCCGCGCTCATGCGCCGCCTCGACGAAGGCGCGGAATTCCTCGACCGTCCCGTAATCAGGGCTGACGCTCATGTAGTCGGCGATGTCATAGCCGTCGTCCCGCCGTGGCGAGGGGAAGAAGGGCAGGAGCCAGATCGCGCTCGCGCCGAGGGTTGCGATGTGATCGAGCTTTTCGAGCAGGCCCTTGAAGTCGCCGATCCCGTCGCCATTGCCGTCGAAGAATGATTTGACGTGCAGCTGGTAGATGATCGCATCCTTGTACCAGGTCAGGTCGGAACCGGGCTCTGTGGTGGAAATGTCCATGGGTGAACTCCTTGTCTTGGCCCGTTATCTGGCCCGCCAGATGGCGAATGGCATGTCGGGAGAAAGCCGCAGCCGCTGATGTTTGCCGGTCCAGCTGAACCGGTGGCCGTTCATCAGGTCCTCGGCGGGAAGCGTGCCGTGATCCGGCAGGTTGAAGCGGTAGAGCGGAAGCTCGGCATCGGCTTCCTGCGGGTTGTGCGGGTCGAGGCTGATTGCGACGAGAACGACGTTCTCGCGCCCCGGGCTCGCCTTCTCGAAGAACATCACCTGGTCGTTCCAGGCGGGCAGCAGGGTCAGCCCCAGATGCGAGTGGAAGGCCGGGTTCTCGCGGCGGATGCGGTTGAGAAGCGTGATCTCAGGGATGATGTTGCCGGGACGGTCCCAGTCCCAGGCGCGGATCTCGTATTTCTCGCTGTCGGCATATTCCTTGCGCTTGGCGTCGGGGCGGCCCTCGCAAAGCTCGAAGCCGTTATAGACGCCCCAGAGGCCGGAGAGCGTCGCTGCCAGCGCTGCGCGGATGAGATAGGCGGGCCGCGGCGCGTTCTGCAGGAAATCCGGGTTGATGTCGTGCGTGTTGACGAAGAAGTGCGGCCGGAAGAAATCCTTCGGCGCTTCCGTCGTGATTTCGCGCATGTACTCTTCGAGTTCATGCTTGGTGTTGCGCCAGGTGAAATAGGTATAGGACTGCGAAAAGCCGATCTTCGCCAGCCGGTACATGACCTTGGGCCGGGTAAAGGCTTCCGACAGGAACACCACGTCCGGATGCTTCGCCCTGACTTCGCCGATCAGCCATTCCCAGAATGGAAATGGCTTGGTGTGGGGATTGTCGACGCGGAAGAGCTTGACGCCCTGCTCCACCCAGAGGTCGACGATGCGCAAGAGCTCCAGCCAGAGCGCGGGCACCGCGTCCCCGGCATAGAAATCGACGTTGACGATGTCCTCGTATTTCTTCGGCGGATTTTCCGCATAACGGATCGTGCCGTCCGGGCGCCAGGCGAACCAGCCCGGATGGTCCTTGAGCCAGGGATGATCGGGCGAGGCCTGGATGGCGAGATCGAGCGCGATCTCGAGGCCATGCTCCTCTGCCGCCCTGACCAGCCGGCGGAAGTCTTCGAAGGTGCCGAGCTCGGGATGGATCGCGTCGTGACCGCCCTCCGGCGAGCCGATGGCATAGGGGCTGCCGGGGTCGTCCGGCCCGGCTTTGAGACTGTTGTTGCGCCCCTTGCGGTTGGTCTTGCCGATCGGATGAATGGGTGGGAAGTAGAGGACGTCGAAGCCCATCCCTCTCACGGCCGGCAAGCGCGCGATGACATCGTCGAAGGTCCCGTGGCGGTTGGGATCGCCGCTCTGCGAGCGCGGGAAGATCTCGTACCAGCTGGCAAAGGCTGCCCCCTGCCGCTCGGCATCGACGAGGATCTGCTCCGACCGAACCCGGAAGGGCCGCCGGTCCGCACGGGCCATGAGCGCAAAGCTTTCCGGCGAAAGCAGAAGCTCGATCCGCCGCTCCATGTCCGCCGACGTGAGCCTGTCGAGGAGGGCCTGCGCTTCCGCCTTCACGGGCTCCGGATTGCCTTCGACGGCATCACGGACGAGATTGATGCCCTCTTCGATCTCCAGCGTCAGATCGAGCCGCGCATCGTGCTTCTTCTCGAACTCGTAACGGAAGATGGCAAACGGATTGCGCCAGGCCTCGACCACGAAGGTGTGCCGGCCCATGCGGGCAAGCGGAAATTCCGCCCGCCAGCGGTCATTCTCCACGAGCCGCATCGGCACCTCGCGCCAGCTGTCCTCGTCCAGCGCCCGGTAGAGCACGGCTGCCGCAAGCGGATCGTGGCCGTCCCCGAAAATGTCGGCCTCGACGCGCAGCGTCTCGCCCGCGACCCGCTTCACCGGCAGACGGCCGTCCTCGACGGAGGGAGAGACGGCTTCGATCGCAAGGCGCGGCGCGCGCACGGCCCGTTCGATCGGCAACCCGCCGTCCGGCAGCAGGATCGGCCGTGCCGCCTTGCCCTCGAGCCAGACGACGCCACCCGGCTTCAAGCGGCCGGGTTCGGCCGGCCCGCCGGTGCGGCGGAGATTGAGGGGCAGGACGTGGGCGGCAATGACGTTCAGCGCCTGAAGCGGTGGCTGGGCGGAAAGCCTGAGATCTGGATTGTAGAGCACGGCCTCGACCGTTCCGGCAGCACGCAGGTCGATGTGATCGCCGCGGTAGAGGACGCCGGCGCCCGTGCCCGAAGGCGGGATCATGTTCAGCGGCCCGCGGGGCCTGCCCTCGCCCGTCTTCTCGATCCGGGCGTTCACGTCCCTCACAAGGCCGGTGAGGTCGAAGAGGCCGGATCGGGAGAGCGACCTGAGGCCGGAGCCTTCGCCGCTCAGGGGATCGAGCGGCACGCTTGCGCCGAATTCGAAGCCCATGGGCAGGAGCAGGCCGTCGCCCACGAACCTCGCGAGTTCGAGCGCCCGGCGGGCCCGGCGCTCCAGCACCTCGGCACTTTCGGTGCCATGGGCGATGCGCTTGGCGAAGGGAGCCTCGGGAAAGGCGATCTGCAGGCCAAGCGGACGCTGCACGGCGTCTTCGTCCAGAAGCCAGCGTTCGCTGAGATCCCACCAGGCGAAGGATGAGAAGCAGCCGTCGAACCCGGCGTCCGAAAGCGCCGATCGGAGGGCGAAATCCGTGCCCGGTGTCCAGGCGAGAAAGATCACGTCGCTCGACTTACCGCGCACCACCTCGATCAGCGTCTGCCAGCGCTCGACCGGCAGTTCGGCAAGGCCGAGGCAGCGGAAGCCGGCAATGCCCGCGGCGGCGAGGTCGAAGACCCGATCCACCCATCCGGAAAAGCCTTCGCCCTCGGGATCGGCGACGCCGAGGCCGGGCGTGAGGGGGGAACCTCGCGGATCGGCAACGGCGGGACGCCCGTTCATCGCCTTTGGCGGCACCAGATCCAGCATCAGCCGAACGCCCTCGCCGCTCGCGATCTCAGCGAGGCGGCTGAGACCGTCCTCGGCAGAACGTCCGAGCCCGAGGGCTTCGTGCAGACGTTCGAGGCTCCGCGGCGAGAACAGGCTGTCGGACGCATTCTTCTCGAACGGCGGCGCCATCAGCACGCTGGCAAAGCCAAGGCTGCGGGCATGGGCGAACAGCGCACGCGCACCGTCCTTCCCGCCCAGCAGCAGCGGATTGACGTAATAGATGCGCTTCGCATCCCTGATGAGCCTGTTTGCTGTTTCAGTTACCGGAAGCGCCATCATCGATTGTCCCTGCATGTCGGTCTTGCCAGTCGGCCTTGTCTAACTGCTCACGAGCCGTAACCGTTCCCCGCGAATTGCTCGCAATCTCCAGCTCGCTGCGGTTGTGTGACGTGTGGGGAGGGCTGGATGCATCGCGCCCTGAAGGTGTATGCCGCCGGATGGTTCGAGGCTCGGCTGCGCCTCGCACCTCACCATGAGGGATGGCTTGTGGGACTGCAGCAAGATGGTGGTGGCTGCATGGAGACACACTCCAGCTCCCCTCATGCTGAGGTGCCGTGGCGAAGCGCAGGCCTCGAAGCATCCTGCTCAGTCTCAGCGCTTGAGGTCCTCGCGGTCGGTGTCGCCATTGCCGAAGATGCGGCGGTTCTTGTCGACCTTTTCGAGATCGAAATCCTCGACCGGGCTGACCGGCGGATTGCCAGCGGTTCGGTCTTCGGATGCCTTGGTCTGATCAGGTTTCTTGACCGTCATGTCGTTCTCCTCCGGGTTCAGGTGCGGTCGCCGACCATGCGGGCGTAGGTGGAGAAGTCGAAGGCTTCGCCGCCGGAGGCTGCGCGGTTGGCAAGCGTGAGCACGCGGATGGGGAAGACCATGCCCTTGCGGTTCGAGTCGGAAAGGCCTGCTGCCTTCGCCTCGAAGCCTGCTTCCGCCTCGGAAAGCGCGCGGTGGATTTCGTCATGGCTGACGAGGCCCTTCTCGGCCAGCAGGCGGTTCATGGCGGCCACGGCCATGATCAGGCCTTCGAGTTGCAGATTGGCGGTGTTCACGGCGCGTGCTCCTCGTTTGATGTCTGTTCAACCCGCAGGAGCAAGCGCGGGTTCCGCATGCGCCCGGACCGGTCCTGCCGGAAAATTCGTCCTGCCGTCCGGAAAAAGACTGAAACCGCTTTACGACTCGCGCGGTTAAGGGGCGTGGCGCACAACCCGATCGAGGAACAGATCTTGGCACAATTTACATTCGGCCCCCGCTTCACCGGCGAGGGCGTGCTTTTCCGCTTCTGGAGCCCGAAACGCGAAAGCGTGACTTTGGTGCTCGACGGCAAGGATACCGGGCAGATGAAGCCGGTCGGGGACGGCTGGTTCGAGCGGCTGGAGCCGAATGCAAAGGCCGGTACCCGCTATGCGTTCCGCCTGCCGGACGGCCTCACCGTCCCGGACCCCGCCTCCCGCCATCAGCCGGAAGACGTGCACGGGCCGAGCGAACTCGTCGATCTCGAGGCCTATATGTGGCAGACCCGGGACTGGAAGGGCCATGCGGCGGAAGAGCTCGTGCTCTACGAACTCCACGTCGGCGCCTTCACCCCCGAAGGCACCTTCCGTGCGGCCATCGGCAAACTGGACCATCTCAAATCGGTGGGTGTCACGGCCGTCCAGCTCATGCCGATCGCGGATTTCCCCGGACGCTACGGCTGGGGCTATGACGGCACCCTGCCCTATGCGCTGGAAGCGAGCTATGGCCGGCCGGAGGACCTGAAGGCCTTCATCGACGCCGCCCATGCAAAGGGCATCGCCGTCTTTCTCGACGTCGTCTACAACCACCTCGGGCCGGACGGGAACTACTTCCCCGCCTATTCCCCCTTCTTCACCGACAGGCACAAGACACCCTGGGGGGACGGGATCAATTTCGATGGCGAGGAGTCCGGTCCGATCCGCGCCTTCATGATCGAGAACGCGATCTATTGGCTGACCGAATTCCGGGTCGACGGGCTCCGCCTCGATGCCGTCCACGCGATCATCGACGACAGCGGCGAACATCTGCTGCACGAGATCGCCCGCCGTGCGCGGGAGGCGGTGACGGACCGCCAGATCCATCTCGTGGTGGAGAACGAGAACAATGATAGCGACCTGCTCACCCGCGATCCCGACGGGACTGCGCCGCTGTTCACCGCGCAGTGGAACGACGACGTGCACCATGTGCTGCACATCGCGGCGACGGGGGAAACCTTCGGCTACTACGGCGACTACACCGCAGAGCCGGACAATCTCGGCAAGGCGCTGGCGGAGGGTTTCGTCTTCCAGGGCGAGCACATGGCCTATCGCGGCGAGGGGCGCGGCAAGCCGAGCCGGCAGCTGCCGCCGACAGCCTTCGTCTCCTTCATCCAGAACCACGACCAGATCGGCAACCGGGCCATGGGCGACCGGATGAGCGCCACCCTGCCGCCCGAGCCGTTGAAGGCGATCGCTGCCGTCTATCTGCTTTCTCCGCAGATCCCCATGCTGTTCATGGGCGAGGAATGGGGGGCGAAGCAGCCCTTCCCCTATTTCTGCGACTTCAACGAGGAGCTTAACCAGGCGGTGCGCGAAGGCCGCCGCAAGGAGCTTTCCCGCCTGCCGGGCTTCGATGCCGACGAGGCCTCCGACCCGACTTCGCCGGAAACCTTCCGATCGGCGAAACTCGACTGGTCGGAACCCGAGCAGGAAGACGGTGCTCGGATGATGGATTTCTACCGCCACCTGCTTGCGCTTCGCCGGGAGAAGATCGTGCCGCTCATCGCGTCGATCCGCGGCGAGAAGGCCTCCCATCGCTCGGATGGAAATGCCGTCTTCGTGCGATGGGAGGCGGAGGGTGGCAAGGCGCTCAACCTCCGCGCCAATCTTGGCAGCGACTGGTTTTCCGGCGCCGTCCCGCCCAAGGCCGGCAGCGTGATCTTCTCGCTGGGAGAGCCTGACGAGGCAGGGCGGCTCAGCCCCTGGCACGTCTGCGTCTCGATCGAGGGGTGATCCTCCTCAGCGGGCGAACTTCCGCGCACCGAAGACGCAAAGCACGACGGCGAGCGTGGTGAGGGCCATCAGGCCGCTCACCTCCTCGTGCAGCAGCAGGCTTGCGAGCAGAAGGCCGAAGAAGGGCTGCAGCAATTGCAGCTGCCCGACCGCCGCAATGCCGCCAAGTGCAAGGCCACGGTACCAGAAAACGAAGCCGATCAGCATGCTGAAGACGGAGACGTATGCGAGGCCGACCCAGGCCGGCACCGGCACGGCATGCCAGTCCGGCGGCAGCACGGAAAGGGCGATGACGGCCATGACGGGCGCCGACAGCAGCAGCGCCCATGAAATCACCTGCCAGCCGCCGAGGCTGCGCGAAAGCTTTGCCCCTTCCGCATAGCCGAGGCCACACAGCAGGATCGCCCCGATCATCAGCAGATCCCCCGGCAGCGAACCTTCGCCGCCATGTGTCATGGCAAAGCCTGCGACGAGCGCGCTGCCGAGGCAGGAGAACAGCCAGAACAGCGGCTTCGGCCGCTCCCCGCCTCTCAGCACCCCGAACACGGCCGTGGCGAGCGGCAGGAGGCCGATGAAGACGATGGAGCGGGCGGACGGGATATATTGCAATGCCAGCGCCGTCAGCAGCGGGAAGCCGACGACGACGCCGAGCGCGGTGACGGCAAGGGCCCGGATGTTTTCCCGCCCCGGCCGCGGCTGGCGCATCAGGACGAGCAGCAGAGCGCCGAGTGCAGCCGCGATCAGCGCCCGCGCCGAGGTGAGGAAGAGCGGCGAAAACCCAGCTACGGCCACGCGCGTCGCCGGCAACGAGCCACTGAAGATCAGCACGCCCAGGAAACCGCTGCCCCATCCCTGCATCGAAGTTCTCATGTCATCCTCTGTCGTAAAGGTACCCCTCCCCTTGTGGGGAGGGTGATCCCGTCGTGTCTGCCGCGTGTCAGCGAACCATCTTTGGACCTCTACCGCTTCGCCACTTCCCAAACCAGCTACAGACCAATACAATCTAGTCAAACTGTACTGATTACAGGTGCCATACAGATGAGTAATACCCCATCCCGCACAACCGCTGTCATGGCTACGATCCGCGCGAAGATCGCGGCCCGGGCGCTCGGGCCGGGGGACAGGCTGCCGTCCATACGCCGTTTTGCGGAAAGCATGGGCGTTTCGCCGAGCACGGTGGTCGAAGCCTATGACCGGCTGGCGGCGGAGGGATTGATCCGGGCGCAGCGCGGCTCGGGCTTCTATGTCGCCGCACAGTCCCTGCCGGCGCTGAAACTTGCCGAAGGGGACACGCCGCGAAGCCGGGCGGTGGATCCGTTCTGGGTTTCGCGCCAATCGCTCGATGCGGATGCATCCGTGCTGAAGCCAGGATGCGGCTGGTTGCCGGCAGGCTGGATGCCGCAGGAGGCGGTGCGCAAGGCGCTCCGCAGCCTTTCGAAAGGTGATGACGCCTTGCTCGCGGATTACGGTGGAACCCGCGGCTCGCCGGCGCTCCGCCGGCTGCTGCTCTCCCGCTTCGGCGCCGAAGGGATCGACCTTGCCCCCGACCAGCTGATGCTGACGGGAACGGGCACGCAGGCGCTCGACCTCATCTGCCGCTTCCTGCTGAGGCCCGGGGACACGGTGCTGATAGACGATCCCTGCTACTTCAATTTCCAGGCGCTCCTGAAGGCCCATCCCGTCCGTATCGTGAGCCTCCCCTATGGTTCCAGCGGACCGGATGCAGCGGCCTTCGAAGCGGTGCTGGAGGCGGACAAGCCGCGGCTCTACATCACCAATTCCGCACTCCACAACCCGACGGGGGCCACGCTTTCGCCCGCCACGGCCCATCGCATCCTCAATTCGGCCGGGCGGCACGACCTCACCATCGTCGAGGATGACATCTTCACGGACTTCGAAGCGGAGCCCTCCGTGCGGCTTGCGGCACTGGACGGCTTGACGCGGGTAATCCGGATCGGCAGTTTTTCCAAAACCCTCTCTGCCTCGCTGCGCTGCGGCTATGTGGTGGCGCGGGCGGACTGGGTCGAGGGTCTGGTGGACCTGCAGGTCGCCACCAATTTCGGGGGCCCAAGCCCCGTTTCGGCGGAGGTGATTGCCCATGTTCTCGCCGGCGGCAGCTACCGCAAGCACATGGAGGAGCTGCACCGCCGGCTGGCGCGGGCGCGGCGGGAAACGGCGGAACGGCTTAGCACGCTCGGCATCGAGCCGGCGGTGACCCCGCGTGGCGGCTTCTATCTCTGGTGCAAGCTTCCGGGCGAGACGGACAGTGCGACGATCGCCCAGACGGCGGTGGCGGATGGCGTGGTCCTCGCACCCGGCAATGTCTTCAGCCATGCGCAACAGGCCGCCGGCTTCATGCGCTTCAACGTGGCGCACATGGCCGATCCGCGCATCTACGCAGCCCTCGAGAAGGCACTGAAGATCTCGAACGCCTGAGCCTCAGACGCCCATGGCGAAGGTGCGGCCAACCATGACCACGTGCTGGCCCGTCGATTTGGCTGCGGACATGCGGTCATCGGCGAGCGAGAGCAGGAGCTTCGCAGAGGCAAAGGCCTCATCCGCATGAGCAATGCCGAGGGCGGCGCCGATTGCAAACTCCATCCGCCCGACATTCACGGGTGCAAAGGCCTCGCAGAGAATCGAGAACAGCTGCTGCTCCATGGCGGCAACGGGCAGATTGCATCCGCGGATCATCATCGCGAACTCGTCCTCGCCGATGCGGGCAATGAAACTCTTGCCGACGATGGGCCGCTGCAGCCGCGCCGCATATTCGCGGAGCAGCGCCTCGCTGACCACGCGGCCATAGGTATCGGCGGTGTGGTTGAACCCCTTCATCTCGATGACAGCGACGGCAAAGCCGAAGAGGCCGTTGGCGGCGACATGCTGGGAAAGCTGGGCCTCGAAGCCGGCACGGTTCAGAAGCCCGGTCACCGGATCGCGATAGGCATGCGCCTCGACGGCATCCATCTGCCGGCGATGCTGGGCCACCAGGCTGGTCACGTCGGTGAAGGACTCGATGTCCATGACCTCGCCATTCACCCGCATGCGGCGCGCCGAGATCAGCACCTCGACCGGCCTGCCGCTTGCATGGTGGATGATGGCGGGCTCGGAGACATAGCTGCCCTCGGTCTCGAGCCGGTGCATGCGCCATTCGCGGGCGCCGTCGTCGATCGCAATGGACCCGACGAGTTCGGAGCCGAGAAGCCGATCCATCGGCTGGCCCACCAGATCCTGGTAGGCAGAGTTGACCCTCAGGAGAAGAGCCGATCGCTCGGCGACAGTGCTGATCGCGTGCGGTGCAGGCGATAGCCCGAACTGGTCTCGCGTCAACCCCTCCAGCGCATCCGCACAGGCGGATGTCAGAGCTTCGGCACAATCGAGGACGGCAGTAACCTGGGTAACCGGTCTGAGATTCACAATTTCCCTCCCCTCGGGAAAATTGAGGCCAAGGGAGCGAGCCGGTTTCTGCATCCCCCGATGCAACCGGGCGCTACCGGAAGAGAACGATACATCCAATTACATTGTCATAAAAGAGCGAACTAACATTTTTCCGAATTTCACTTTTCAATCGATTTTCTTCGTTTTGCATGGCTCTCATCGCAATTTCGCGCATCATTCTTTCAAAAAAGGGATTAAGGAGGCCCCAAGACTGCAAAAATCGGGGTGTCCCGGTGATTTGCGGCTTCATGCTATCGTGGTCCACCACCGGACCGTTTGTCGCTTTTTCGCGCGAACGCTCCAGACGGACCTAACAATGAGAAGTGAGGACTGACATTGCGTAACAAACTCATCCTGGCGAGCCTGCTCGGGCTCCTCGCCTCCTCCGCTATGGCCGATGATCTGGTGATCGGCGTTGCCGCCCCCATGACCGGTCCGCTGGCTGCCATCGGCGACCAGATCAAGACGGGTGCCAAGGCGGCGGCCGATGCCATCAACGCCAAGGGCGGCGTCAAGGGCCGCAATGTCACGATCCAGGTGGAAGACGACGTGTGCGATCCGAAGCAGGCGGTGTCGGTCGCGAACCGCCTTGCCGCCGCGCAGGTCAAGTTCGTGGACGGCCATGCCTGCTCCGGCTCGAGCATTCCGGCATCCGCCGTCTATGCCGACAACGGCATGCTGATGATGACGCCCGCCTCCTCCAACCCGCAGCTGACGGAAGACGCCACCAAGAACGGCTGGACGACCATCATGCGCCTCTACACCCGCGACGATGCACAGGGTGAGTTCATCGGTCCCTGGCTCGCCCAGAAGTACGCCGGCAAGAAGATCGTCATGCTGCACGACAAGTCCGCCTATGGCGAAGGCCTCGCCAATGCGGTGAAGTCGGGCATGAACAAGGCTGGCCTGAACGAAGTCATGTTCGAGGGCATCAATCCCGGCGAGAAGGACTATTCGGCCGTCGTCACCAAGATCAAGAGCCTGAACGCCGATCTCGTCTACTTCGGCGGCTATGCCCCGGAAGCCGGCCTGATGCTGCGCCAGGCCCAGCAGATCGGCTTCAAGATGCAGATGCTCATGGGCGACAGCATCGCGACCCCGGACTTCTGGGCCGTCGCCGGCGATGCCGCAGAAGGCACCATGTTCACCTTCCCGGCCGATCCGCGGGCCCTGCCGGAAGCCAAGGAAGCCGTCGAGGCCATCCAGAAGACCGGCTTCCAGCCGGAAGGCTTCACCCTCTTCTCCTATGCCGTGGTACAGGCGATTGCCGCCGGTGTGGACCGCGTGGGCGAAGACGATCCGGCCAAGGTTGCCGAAGCGCTGAAATCCGGCGAACCGGTCAGCACCGCGGTCGGTCCCGTCTCCTTCGACGAGAAGGGTGACATCAAGGGTGCCAAGTACGACATCAACGTCTGGCACGCCGGCAAGTATGCCAAGATGCAGTAACCTGCATCTGCCAGCGTGAATTCAAAGGGGCGCGTCTTCGGGCGCGCCCTTTTCCTTTCAGGCTGCTTTTCCTTTGATTCAACTTCTACCTTAAATCTTCGTAATGCTGGTCAGGCGAGGCCAATCATGGCCAAATATTGCCTCATTGCTCGCTTCAACCTCCGCCTGACATTGCCGATCCGCATGGTCTGCTCCAGATCAATGGAAAGGCCGGCATCAGGGGACGAAGCCAGGACATGAACAACTCGGCCGAACAGCGCACCCAGGGCGGGCTCGCCGCCATAAAGGAGCAAGAAAGCTCGCTCAAGCGTATCATCGAACGCTACCGCCTCTTCATCATGGGTGGGGTCGCAACGGCGATCTTCGGCGTCATCGCCTTCGCGCTCTACCGCCTCACGGAAGAAGTTCGCTATGCGGACGTCGCAGCAGCCTTCGCCGCGACGCCGGTCACCAATATTCTGATCGCCGTCTTCTTCACGGGGCTGAGCTTCGCAGCCCTTGTCCTCTACGACATGAACGCGCTGGATTACATCGGCCGCAAGCTGCCGGCGGGGCCCGTCGCCGTCACGGGTTTCATCGCCTATGCCATCGGCAATACGGTGGGCTTCGGAGCACTGTCGGGCGGCGCGATCCGTTTCCGCGCCTATTCCCGCCTCGGCCTGCAACCGGGCGAGATCGCCCGCGTCATCGCCTTCGTGACACTCTCTTTCGGCCTTGGGCTTGCAAGCGTCAGCGCGCTCGCCACGCTTGCCGTCGCCCCGCGCATCGCCGGCATCATCGGCATCAGCCCGCACCTGCTCGATCTCATTGCCGTCGCCATCATCGTCACCATCGGCTCGCTCTTCTTCCTCGGCCGCGAAGGACGCCAGTTCACCCTCTTCGGCGTTGCGCTGCAGCTGCCGGACAGCCGCACCGCCTCGCGCCAGTTCCTTGTCTCCGCGCTCGACATCGTCGCGGCGGCAACCGTTCTCTACGTGCTCCTGCCGGTTGCCCATGTGGGCTGGCCGACCTTCCTTGCGGTCTATGCGGTCGCAATCGGCATCGGCATGCTCAGCCACGTGCCCGCAGGCCTCGGCGTGTTCGAAGCGGTCATGATGGCCGGGCTGTCGCACGCGGTCAGTCTCGACCAGCTGCTCGGCGGGCTCATTCTCTACCGCCTCGTCTACTACGTACTGCCACTGCTCCTGGCGGTCGTCCTGCTGCTCGTCTCCGAAACCCGGCAGATCGCCGCGCGGCCGGAAGTGGCGGGCGTGGCGCAGGTGGCAGTCAGGCTCGCGCCGATCCTTCTCTCCGCGCTCTCGCTGATGCTCGGCACCATGCTGATCTTTTCGAGCGTGGTACCGGCCGGACCCGACAATCTCGACACGCTCGAGCGCATGCTGCCGCTGCCGATCGTCGAAGGCGCGCATTTCATGTCGAGCATGCTCGGGCTTGCTCTCGTGATCAGCGCGCGCGCGGTGGCGCAGCGGCTCGACGGGGCCTGGTGGGTGACGATCGCCGCTGCCCTCGCAGCCCTCGTGCTCGCGCTCCTGAAGGCCGTGGCGATCTACGAAGCGGCGCTACTCGCCTTCCTCGTGCTCGCCCTCTTCCTCAACCGCTCCGCCTTCGACCGCAAGGCAAGCCTCTCCGCACAGGCGCTCGGGCCGTCCTGGCTCGCGGCCATTGCCGTCATCGTGCTCGCGGCCTTCGTCATCCTGCTCTTCGTCTATCGCGACATGGAATATACGCACGAGCTCTGGTGGCAGTTCGAGTTTTCGAGCGAAGCGCCGCGCGGGCTGCGCGCGCTCCTCGGCGTTGCGATCGGGGCCTCCGCAGTCGCCATGTTCAGCCTGCTCCGTCCGGCACCGCTTCGCCCCGAAGAGGCCGGCGCCGACGATATCGAGCGCGCCGTGCGCATCGTCATGAAGAACGACAATGCAGATGCCAATCTGGTGCGCATGGGCGACAAGCACGTGATGTTTTCGGCTTCCGGCGAAAGCTTCATCATGTATGGCATCCAGGGCCGGTCCTGGATCGCGCTTGCCGATCCCGTCGGCCGCGAGGACGAGTTCGCGGAACTCGTCTGGCGTTTCGTGGAAGCGGCCCGGCAAGGCGGCGGACGTGCAGCCTTCTATCAGATCTCGCCGTCGCTCCTCTCCCATTGCGTCGATGCGGGATTGCGCGCCTTCAAGCTTGGTGAACTCGCGACCGTCGATCTGGAAAGCTTCAACCTCAAGGGGGGCCGTCTTGCTGGCCTTCGCCAGAGCTTCAGCCGCGGCCAGCGCGACGGGCTGACCTTCGAGATCGTGCCGGTCGAGGGCGTCGCCGCCATCATCGACGACCTGCAGCAGGTGTCGGACGGCTGGCTCGCCCACCACAACACCCGCGAGAAAACCTTCTCGCTCGGCGCCTTCGACCGCGACTACGTCTCGTCGCAGCCAGTGGCTGTCGTCCGGCTCGAGGAGAAGATCGTCGCCTTTGCCACGCTGATGGTGACGGAGACCCGCTCCGAAGCCACCATCGACCTGATGCGCTTCCTGCCCGAGAGCCCCAAGGTGACCATGGACTTCCTCTTCGTCAGCATTCTGACTGCGCTGAAGGACATCTGTCTCTTATACACATCTGACGCTGCCGACGACTCCTTACGTGT
>CAMFHT010000054.1 GCA_945952245.1 uncultured Rhizobium sp.
CGCCGAGCTCCTTCGCCATGATCTGCGCCAGCGTCGTCTTGCCGAGGCCGGGCGGCCCGACGAAGAGCACGTGGTCCAGCGCTTCGCCGCGGTTCTTCGCCGCCTCGATGAAGATCTTCAGATTGGCGCGCGCCTCCGCCTGGCCGGTGAAATCGTCCAGCGACTGCGGCCTCAGCGCGGCATCGATGTCTTCGCCACGCTTTTCCGGCGAGAGTATGCGGTTCTGTTCACTCACGAAAGAAGTTCCATTCCGGGAACGGCCCTTGCCGCAGCCCTGTCAAAGGTAATGGTATGCCGGCATCCGGCCTGGAAAGCCATAAGGCTGATGAGATGGTCTGAAATGTCTCCCGCCATATGGTCTTTCTGCAGAAGATCGACCAGCACGTCCACATGCTGGAATACGAAATTCTCCGTCTCGATCAAGGCACGGAGCGCATCGAGGATTGCCGCATTTCCAAGCCGGTAGGTCCGGCTCAGTACCCAGCAGACCTCAGCCACGACAATGATCGGGACATAGACCTCCTCGCTCGCCGTGACATATTCGAGATGGTCCCGGGCCAACTCATTCTGCTGCGGGTCGTCGTTTACCAGCAGCCGAAGAAGTACGTTGGTGTCGGTTCCAATCATCCCGAATTCTCCTGTCGTCCTCGCCAAGAGCTTCGCCCAGAGCATCGCCAAGCTCTTCGATGCTCAGCGGCGCACTCAGCGCGTCACTGGCGAGCATCCCTGCCATCTCCACGGCACGCCGGTTCTTGACGATGATTTTCAGGCCCCGGTTTTCGCCCGTGCAGAACAGAAGCTTGTCGCCCGGCTTGATGCCGAACAGCTCTCTCACCTCGGCCGGCACGGTGACCTGCCCCTTGGACGTCATTTTCGCCTCGAATATGGCCATGACACGATCTCCTTACGCCTTCCATTTTAGTAAGGAACAATGAAAAACGCAAGGAATCACGCCCGTGACAGCTCCTTGAGCCCGAGGCGGATGAGCTTGGCGCTGTCCGCGCCCTCGCCGCCGTTCTTGAGCGCCGCGGCAACGGCATTGGCCGCCTGGTCGCGGCTGTAACCGAGGTTCGTCAGCGCCGAGACCGCATCCGCGACCGGGGCGGCGGCCACGCCTTCGCCGAGTTCCTGCTTGAGCCCGATGTTCTGACCGACCTCGGCGCTACCGAAGGCCGGAGCCTTGTTCTTGAGTTCGGTGACGAGGCGGACGGCCACCTTGGGACCGACGCCGGGAGCGCGGGAAATCGACGCCTTGTCCTGAAGCGCAATGGCGTTTGCGAGTTCGGACGGCGTCAGCGTGGAGAGAACCGAGAGCGCCACCTTGGAGCCCACGCCCTGCACGCTCTGCAAGAGGTTGAACCATTCCCGCTCCAAAGCGCTCATGAAACCGAAGAGCTTCAACTGGTCTTCACGCACATAAGTCTCGATGAAGAGCACCACTGCCTCCCCTGCCGAGCCGATCCGCGACAGAGTCCGCGACGAGCAATGCGCCACGTAGCAGACGCCATGCACGTCCACGAGCACGTGGTCGTCGCCGATCTCCTCGATCACCCCCTTGAGCTTGCCGATCATGTCCGTCCCGTTCCCCTCAACCTTTCATCGCGAGTGCCTGCCGCATGCGCTGCCCGCCCCGCTGGTGGGCGTGGCAGATGGCGATCGCCAGCGCATCTGCCGCATCGTTTCCGGTGAACGTCGCCTTCGGCATCAGGATCTTCAGCATCATGTGGATCTGCTGTTTCTCGCCGTGGCCGACACCGATGACCGCCTTCTTGACCGCATTCGGCGCATATTCGGAAACCGGCAGCCCGGCGCGGGCCGGCACGAGCATGGCCACACCGCGCGCCTGGCCGAGCTTCAGCGTCGCCACCGCATCCTTGTTGACGAAGGTCTGCTCCACCGCGGCCTCGTCCGGCTGGTAGGCATGAACCACCTCGGCAAGACCGTCATGCAGCTGGCACAGGCGCGAGGCAAGGTCCATTTCACTATCGGACGTTACTGTTCCGGAAGCCACGAAACGCAAGGAATTTCCAAGCGTTTCGATGACACCCCAGCCGGTGCGGCGGAGGCCGGGGTCAATCCCGATGATGCGAATCGTTTCCTGCATGAGACACCTTAGAAAATTCCGATCCATATCGGCCAGCAAATAGTGAACAAAACAAAAACATTATGCATTTTGTTTGGCGTCATTTACTGCGGATTAAGACCGCCCGTGGACTATTCCCGCCATGATTGCCCGAATTCCGCAGCATGAGCGCTGCCAACCCCTCGACGTTGACGGGCCTGCCAGACCATTACCGAATCCGGTGCTTCCCGGTGTGCAAGCGTTCGAGCGTGAGTTCATGCCATGATTTTCAAAGTTCACTCCCTGTCGTTCAAAGTGATCGGCATCTTTATCGCCCTCACCGTTCTCTCGGTCGCGGCGCTCAATTATATGGCTTATGTCAGCAGCAACAGAATTTTCGAACGGCAGACCCAGGGGTCGATGCAGAGCATCCTGACCTTCCGCGGCGACATGCTCTCCTCCGGGATGGAGCAGTTCAAGAGCCAGGCAGTGTCGGTTGCCAAGATCGAGGCCATGCAGAGCGCGATCGTTTCGCTCCGCAGCGGCTGGAAGACGCTTTCAAAGAACGGCAGCCCGGCCGAATTCCTGGTCAAGGCCTTCGTCACCGACAACCCGAACCCGCCTGGCCAGCGTGAAAAGCTGACGAAGCCGGAAGGTGCAAGCGTCTACTATTTCACCGCCCACGAGAAGACCCAGAACGACGTCGCCGGCATCCTGAACGGCACCTCCTTCCGGGACCTGCTGGTGGCAGACACCGATGGCAACGTCGTCTATTCCTACAAGAAGGACGAGAATTTCGCCGCCAATCTGAAGGACGGCAAGTGGGCCGCGACCAGCCTCGGCAAGACCTTCGCCAAGGCGCTGGACAATGCCGCCAAGGCGACGGATGCAGGTGCAGAACCGGCCTTCTCCGGCATTTCCGTCGACGAAACCACCGGCAAGTCCGGCATCTATTATGCAGTCCCGATCGTGAAGATGGGCTCCACCAAGGGCATCATCATCCTGCAACTGTCGGACGGAGCGATCGTCGAGACACTGACAAAGGGCCTGAACAAGACGAGCTCCGAGGCCTCCGTCTTCATCAATGCGGATGGCCAGGTCATCGCCCCTGCCGAAGACGGCACGCTCAAGGCACTCGATGCGACGCCGTTCCAGAAGGCTGTGGAGAAGGCGCTCGCCAGCCAGGATGCGCTGACCCAGGATACGCTCTGGATCGACAACGGCTGGGCGGAAGGCTATTTCCGGCCCGTCGCCTTCGATGGCCAGACCTTCCTCGTGGTCGAGACCATGAACCAGCATGAACTCTATGCCGGTTCGCTCGAAATCGCCCGCAACCTGTTGCTGATGGGCCTCGGCGTCCTGGTGGTGCTGATCGTTGCCACCTCCCTCTTCACCAAACGCCTGTTTGCCCCGCTCGCCCAGCTTGCCGGCCTCACCCGTGCGGTCTCCGAGGGCAATCTCGACGCAGAGATCGGCAACCAGAACCGCAAGGACGAAATCGGCACCATGGCAAAGGCGCTCGGCCGCTTCCGTCAGTCGCTGATCGACCAACGCCAGATGCAGGCGGAAACCGAGGCGAACCGCAGCATGACCGAGAAGGAGCGCCAGGCGCGCATGGCGGAAAAGGATGCGGAAGCCCGTACCCTTCAGCGCGTCGTGCAGTCGCTCGACACCGGCCTCAGCCAGCTTGCGGATGGTGATCTCTCCTACCAGATCACCGAGAGCTTCCCGGCGGAGCTGGAAAGCCTGCGCATCAACTTCAACCGTGCGATCGCGACGCTGAACGCCACCCTGTCTGCCATCGGCGGCAATTCCAATGCGGTGCGCGCAAGCTCGCAGAGCATGAGCAGTGGCGCCGACCAGCTGGCCATGCGCACCGAGCGCCAGGCCGTCTCGATCACTCAGACCGCCAATGCCATCAGCGCCATCACGGAAGCGGTGCGCACGCAGCTGTCGCGCGGCGAGCAGGCGGAAAAGATCGCCCGCGATGCCAAGAACGGCACGCAGGAAAGCGGCATGATCATGCAGGACACGATTTCCGCCATGGAAGCGATCCAGAATTCCTCGCGCCAGATCAACCAGATCATCAACGTGATCGACGAGATCGCCTTCCAGACCAACCTCCTGGCCCTGAATGCGGGCGTGGAAGCGGCCCGGGCCGGCGAGAGCGGCAAGGGCTTCGCGGTCGTGGCGCAGGAAGTGCGCGAACTCGCCCAGCGCTCGTCCAAGGCGGCGAAGGAAATTTCCTCGCTGCTGCAGAAGTCGACTGCAGACGTCGAACACGGTGTGGCATTGGTCGAGAAGGCCGGAAATTCGCTGCGCGGCATCGGCGATTTCGTCGAGGCCTTCAACAGCCGCCTGCACGAGATCATCGAGTCCACGCGCGAAGAAGCCGAGACGCTGAAGTCGATCAACGCCGCGGTCTCCGAACTCGACCACGTGACCCAGCAGAATGCCGCCATGGTCGAAGAATCCACCGCCGCCATCCACCAGCTCGCGGCGGAAGCGGGCGAAATGGACGAGCAGCTTGGCCAGTTCGTGCTTGGCCGGCCGGAAGCCTACGGCGAAACCGCATACCGCCGGGCGGGCTGACCTCCCTCCCCCGCGGAAACAAAGGCCCGGTGCCGCAAGGTGCCGGGCTTTTTTTGTATGATTTGGAACATCACCGCCAATGTGCTGCGGAAGGGCCCCCTCCTCACGGTCGCACCAAGAGCACCACGCTCCACAGCACGAACGCCGCCACCGCCAGTTTCCAGAAATCCCGCCGCTTCCGGAGCCCCGGGAGACCAAGCGGGCGGATGAGCTGGATCGCCATGACGAGCAGCAAGAACAGACCGATCAGCTTGTTCATGAAGCGTGAATTCCCTTCGGTTACTCTAGTCGTCACAACTCAGACAAGTTTGGCAGGCAAGGCTCCGGCCAAGCCAGACCAGCACCACAGACGACCCGCCCCAGGGCGAAAAACGTGACCGGAAGAACACCATGGCAGCAGCCTTCAAGAGCAATATCCTGCCCGTCCTCGCGCTTCTGGTTGGTACACTCTTTCTCTATCTTGGCAATGGCCTTCATGGGCTTCTGCTGCCCGTGCGCGGCGCAGCTGAAGGCTATCCGACGACTGAGCTCGGTCTTCTCGGCACGTCCTGGGCCTCCGGCTTCGTGCTCGGCTGCCTGCTTGCCCCGCAACTGGTGCGGCATGTGGGCCATGCGCGCGCCTTTTCCGGCTTTATTTCGCTGATCGCCATCATCGCGCTCCTGACCGGTATCCTGGTCGATCCCGTCTGGTGGATCGCGCTGCGCGCCGTCACCGGCTTCTGCACCGCCGGGACCTCGATGATCATCGAGAGCTGGCTGAACGAGCGGGCGACCAACAAGAGCCGCGGCATGATCTTTTCCCTCTACATCACGATCACGCTGATCGGCGCGGTGGGCGGCCAGCTCGCCATTCCCTTCGCGGACGTGAAGACGCCGATCCTCTTCATGATCTGCGGCATCTTCTACTGTGTCGCGATGATGCCGACGACGATCTCCAACGCCGCGACGCCGCAGCCCCTGAAATCGGTGAAGCTTGATCTGCGCGCGCTCTACCGCAACTCGCCCGTCTCCTTCTTCGGCATCCTGCTGATCGGCACGGCAAACGGCGCCTTCGGCACGCTGGGCGCCGTGTTTGGTGCCGAGGCCGGCATGTCGCAGAGCGCGATTGCCGTGATGATGAGCGCCACCATCTTTGCTGGCGCACTGATGCAGATGCCGGCGGGCCGCCTCTCCGACCGCATGGACCGCCGCTATGTGCTGATGGTGCTGTCCGGACTTGCGGCCCTCGCAGGCCTCGTGGTCGTGGTCTTCCATCCTGAGGATCCGACCGTTATCATCGCCATGATCGCGGTCTATGGCGCAACGGCGAATGCGCTCTACCCGATCGCGGTCGCCCATGCCAACGACTTCGCCAACCCGGAAGACTTCGTGAAGGTCTCGGGCGGGTTGCTGCTGCTCTACGGCATCGGCACGGTGATCGGCCCCACGATCAGCGGTCCCGTCATGTCCGCACTCGGCCCGCATGCGCTCTTCCTCGTCACCGGCATCGCGCATGTGGCAATCGTGATCTATGCCCTGATCCGCAGCCGGATCCGCAAGTCCGTGCCCGTCGAGGGCCGCGAAGTCTTCACCGCGACCGCCGGCCACTTGACAACGCCCGAAAGCCTCGCGCTCAATCCGAGGGCCGCACCTCTGCCCGATCATGACAGAACGGCGGAAGAGGCAAGCCCGGGAGCCGCGATATGAGCCTGTTCGATGATGATTCGCCAAAGCGCAAGGTTTCTCACGAAATCGGCTGCGACATTTCGCTGCTGTCCGCTGACGAACTGACGGCGCGCATCGGCCTGCTCGAGGCTGAAATCGCCCGGCTTTCCGCGGAAAGAGCCTTGAAGCAAAAGGGCCGGGCCGCGGCGGAAAACCTGTTCAAGAGCCGTTGATGCAATAGTCTAAACGGTCAGTTTAATACTTGCTACTGTTTTTAATATTTGCGTTAACCTTTGGTTAGTCATTATATCCGATTATCAGGCTATCCAGAGTTTCTGGACTCAGACAGCTTCCGCACGCGGGATTTGGTCTGATTTTCTCCCTGTTTTACCTTGAGAGCCGCTTTCCAGCGGCTCTTTTTTTATGAATTGCGGACAACTTCCGTAAAACTGTGGGAATTAACCCTTCCTTAAGAAACGCCTTGCGGATTTTGGGTAAAGCGATCATGTTCAGCGCATGGAATTGAGGGCTTGGAACAACCAACCGCCTTCGCCGTTACCTGAATACTGTGGTGCGTTTGACAGGGAAAAAACAATGTCCGAACTCGGCCTGAACACGATCAATTTCGCCGGACGCGCAGCCAGCTCTGCACAGTTTAAAGCGCTTTATGCCGAAGGCATGGCGCTGGTCGAGGAAACCGCCACCTATCTCGACGGCAATGGCCGCGCCGCAGCCAAGGTTCTTCCTCGCATGGCCTCCGTGCTCTACGCAGCCGAATCCATGCGCCTCACCACCCGCCTGATGCAGATGGCATCCTGGCTGCTCCTGCAGCGTGCCGTCAACAACGGCGAAATGACCCGCGACCAGGTTCTGAACGAGAAGCGCAAGGTGCGCCTCGACTCGTTCAACGTTGACCGCGCCGCTCCGGGCTGGGGCGACCTGCCGGAAGCCTTCCGCGATCTCATCGAACGTTCGCTCCGCCTCCAGAACCGCGTCGCCCTGCTCGACCGCGAGATCTATCGTCCGGCTGACGTCAGCATGGACCACGACAACGAAAACAGCGTTCAGGCGCAATTGAGCCTGCTGCGGACCGCCTTCAACGTCCACTGAACGCTGAAAATCTGGAAAGACTGACTTTGAGGCCCCTTTCGAGGGGCTTTTTTTTGCGCTGAGTTCGCGCGCAATGCAGGCATGAAAAAACCCGGCTCGAAGGCCGGGTTTCTTGTGTCTGACTGTTTCCAGCAGGGCTTAGAGGCCGAGGCCGCTGAAGCGCTTGTTGAACTTGGAAACGCGGCCGCCGCGGTCCATGAGCTGCTGGTTGCCGCCGGTCCAGGCCGGGTGCGACTTCGAGTCGATTTCGAGGTTCATGACAGCGCCTTCCGAACCCCAGGTCGAACGGGTTTCGTATTCGGTGCCATCGGTCATGACCACTTTGATCATGTGGTAGTCGGGATGGATATTCGCCTTCATAACAATCTTCCTGCGGTGCCAGGGTCCTTTTGCCGCAACCCATTGCAGGCGCCGGACCGATTGAATAAACAGAGCCGCAGTCCGCATGGGCCACGGCTCCCAAATTCGATGCCGTGCCTATACATGATGGCCGCAAGGATAACAAGTGCCCCGCCCGGCCTTATCGCCAGGCTTTCTGGGGATCGAAAGCGTAGACCTCCATGTCCGATGCCGAAGTGACCAAACGCCGCTCCATGAAACCGCTGATGGTGCTGGTGCCCTACATCCTGCGCTATCGCGGCCTGGTCGCCGGAGCGCTGGTGTTCCTGACGCTGGCCGCCGCAACCACGCTCGGACTGCCGGCCGCTGTCCGGCAGATGGTGGATCACGGCTTCAAGCAGCAGGATTCCACCTCGATCAACCTCACCTTCGGCCTGCTGGTGGTCATGGCGGTCGTTCTCGCGCTCTCGTCCGCCCTCCGCTACTATTTCGTCATCACCATCGGCGAGCGGGTGGTCTCGGATCTCCGCCGCGACGTCTTCTCCCACGTGGTCACGCTGTCGCCCTCCTTCTTCGACGTGAACCAGTCCGGCGAGATCGTCTCGCGGCTGACGGCGGATACGACACAGATCAAGTCTGCCGTCGGAGCCACGGCATCGCTTGCGCTCCGCAACCTCATCCTCTGTCTCGGCGCCGTCGGCATGATGATCGTGACGAGCCCGAAGCTTTCGGCCCTGGTGCTGCTGACGATCCCCTTCATCGTCTTTCCGCTCGTCGCCTTCGGGCGTTCCGTGCGCAGCCGTTCCCGCGCCGCGCAGGATACGCTCGCCGCAGCCTCCGCCTATGCCGGCGAGACCATTTCCGCCGCGCGCACCGTCCAGGCCTATACGGGTGAAGCGGCGGCCAATGCGCGCTATGCAGGCGCAGTGGAAGAGGCTTATGAAGCCGCCCGCTCGGCGATCAAGTCGCGTTCCTTCCTCACGGGCTTTGCCATCGCCATGGTGTTCGGCAGCGTCGTCGGCGTACTCTGGTACGGCGCGCACAGCGTGCTGGACGGCACGCTGTCTGCCGGCACGCTTGGCCAGTTCCTGCTCTACTCCGTCATCGCCGGCGACTCGCTCGGGGCGCTCTCGGGGGTCTGAGACGAGTTTGCCCAGCCGCGCGGTGCGGCAGAGCGTCTTTCCGAACTGCTGCGCGAGGTGCCTGAGATCCGCACGCCTGAGAACCCGCGCCCCTTGCCGAGCCCCGCCACCGGCAGCCTTGCCTTCGACGCGGTGCATTTCGCCTATCCCTCGCGGCCTTCCAAGGAGACGCTGAGCGGGCTGAGCTTCGCCGTGAAACCGGGCGAAACCGTTGCGATCGTCGGTCCCTCCGGCGCCGGCAAGAGCACGATCTTCTCGCTGGTGCTGCGCTATTACGATCCCTCGAATGGACGTGTCCTCTTCGATGGCGAGGACCTGAAAATCGTCGATCCGCTGGAGCTCCGCAAGCGCATTGCGATCGTGCCACAGGACGTCACCATCTTCTCCGGCACCATTCTCGACAATATCGGCTTCGGCCGACCGGGTGCGAGCCGTCAGGACGTCGAGGCCGCCGCCCGTGCGGCCCAGGCGGAAGAGTTCATCAGAAGGCTCGACCGCGGCTATGACACCGAAGTCGGCGAACGCGGCGTGACGCTTTCCGGCGGCCAGCGCCAGCGCATCGCAATTGCCCGCGCGATCCTCAAGAACGCGCCGGTGCTGCTGCTGGACGAAGCCACATCCGCGCTCGATGCGGAAAGCGAAACGCTGGTGCAGAAGGCGCTGGACGGGCTGATGCAGGACCGCACGACGATCGTGATTGCCCACCGGCTCGCGACCGTGCTGAAGGCTGACCGCATCCTCGTCATGGATCAGGGCCGGGTGGTCGAGGAAGGCACGCATGAAAGCCTGATCCGCCAGAACGGCCTCTACGCCCGCCTCGCCCGCCTGCAGTTCGACGAAGGCGCGCGCTCGTTCGAGGCGGAGGGGATCTGACGCAGCTTCCCTCAGGCGTCTCCGGCTCTCAGCCTCTTGACCGAGGAGGCAATTCTGCCCTCCCGCAGCCGTGCGAGGTCGTGGTTCGCCTGCAGCTTCAGCCACATTTCCGCGCTGCCGCCGAAGGCCTGTTCAAGCCGAAGCGCCATCTCGGAGGAAATCGCGCTCCTTCCGGTGATGACGTTGTGGAGTTGCTGGCGCGTAACCCCCATGGCCTCGGCTGCCTTTGCCGTGGAAAGATCAAGTTCATCAAGATTGGCAGCGATCAGTTCGCCGGGATGTGAAGGGCTCAGCATGCCTTTGCTCCTAATGGTAATTGACCAGGTCGACGTCATGAGCCTCTCGTGCCTCGAACCGGAACGTGATTCTCCAGTTCGCACGCACGGTCACCGCCCACTGCCCCTTCAGATCTCCCTTGAGAGGATGGAGCCGGAAAGCGGGCTGATCCATATCTTCTATACGCCCGGCGGAATCGAGCACGCTGAGAATGAGCCGGATCTTGCCCACCATCTCCGCTTGAAGCAGAGATCTGTCGTTGCGATCATAAAGCCGTTGCAATCCCTTGTGTCGAAAACTGCAGATCGTCAATATCTCCATCGTCGTAAAATGTCAATTTACAATTTACAAATACCGAAATCATTGACCCACCGCCCTTCCGGCAACCCGTCCGGAGAAGATGCAACCGCCGAGGAAGGTGCCTTCCAGCGCATTGTAGCCGTGCATGCCGCCGCCGCCGAAGCCGGAGGCTTCTCCGGCAGCATAGAGGCCGGGGATGGGGGAGCCGTTGAGAGCCAGCACGCGGCCGGAGAGATCGGTTTCCAGACCGCCGAGCGTCTTGCGGGTGAGGATGTGAAGGCGGACGGCGATCAGCGGTCCGGCCTTGGGATCGAGCAGGCGGTGCGGCTTGGCGGTCCGCATCAGTTTGTCACCGAGATAGGCGCGGGCGCCGCGGATCGCGGTGACCTGCGCATCCTTGGAGAAGCGGTTCTCGATCTCCCGGTCGCGCGCCTCGACCTGGTGTCGAAGATGGACGGGGTCGATGCGGTGGCCGGGTTCGAGCGCATTCATGCCCTCCACCAGCGCTTCCAGACTGTCCCTGACGATGAAATCCTCACCCTTGTCCATGAAGGCGCGGACTGGGCCCGGGGGCTCCTTGCCGAGTCGCTTGAGGAGCAGCGGGATGTCCTTGCCCGTGAGGTCCGGATTCTGCTCTGAGCCGGAAAGCGCGAACTCCTTCTTGATGATCGCCTTGGTCAGGATGAACCAGCTGTGGCCATGGCCGCGGCCCGTGATGGCCTTCAGCGTCGAGAGCGTGTCGAAGCCGGGCATGGCCGGGGCTGGGAGCCGGCTGCCATCTGCATCGCACCAGAAGGAGGAAGGGCCGGGCAGAATGCGGATGCCGTGGTTCTGCCAGATCGGGTCCCAGTTCTTCAGGCCCTCCGTATAGTGCCACATGCGGTCGCCGTTGATGATGCGCCCGCCGGCCCTTGTGGTGATGTCCAGCATGCGGCCGTCCACATGGGCGGGAACGCCGCTCACCATGTGCGCAGGTGGCCGGCCCAGCCGCTCCACCGGCCATTTCGCCCGCACCATGTCGTGATTGCCGCCGATGCCGCCGGAGGTGACGATGACCGCGCCTGCCTTGACCGCGAAATCCCCTACCATCTCGCGGCTGCTCTCCTGGCCGCGCGCCACCGGATCCGGCTTCAGCATCACACCCTCGACGCCCGTCACCGCGCCATTCTCGACGGTGAGACGGTCGACGCGGGCGCGGAAGAGAAGCTTGAGCCTTCCCTCGGCCTCCTGCGCCCGTGCCTTGCGCACGAACGGATCGAGCACGCCGGGGCCGGTGCCCCAGGTTACATGGAAGCGCGGCACGGAATTGCCGTGGCCGGTGGCGAGGCCGCCGCCGCGTTCGGCCCAGCCGACGACCGGAAACCAGCGCAGGCCGAGACTATGGAGCCAGCTGCGCTTTTCGCCGGCTGCGAAATCGAGATAGGCCTCTGCCCAGCGGCGTGGCCAGAAATCTTCGGGACGGTCAAAACCGGCGGAGCCCAGCCAGTCCTGCAGCGCAAGCGCGTGGCTGTCGCGGATGCCCATGCGGCGCTGTTCGGGACTATCGACGAGAAAGAGGCCGCCAAGCGACCAGAAGGCCTGTCCGCCGAGATTCTGCTCGCCTTCCTGGTCGAGCAGGCAGACCCGAAGGCCCCGCTCCACTGCCTCTGTGGCGGCGACGAGGCCAGCAAGACCCGCACCCACGACGACCACATCGAACTCCATGAGAGCCTCCCTGTCTTCCTCTTACGCAAAGGTAAGGGAAAAACAGAGGTCCTGACAACCGGATCGTGCAGACGGTTGTTATTTCTCCGTGAGCTTCAATTCGATGCGGCGATTGGCGGCGCGCACCTCGTCCGTATCGCCGGATGCGATAGGCTGGAATTCGCCGAAGCCGGCGGCGGCAAGCCGTGCCGGTGGCACGCCCTGCGCGATCAGATACTTGACGACGGAGGTGGCGCGGGCGGAGGAAAGCTCCCAGTTGTCCTTGAACTTGCCGGTGCCCGAAAGGGGTACATTGTCGGTATGACCGTCGACGCGCAGGACCCAGTTGATCTCCGGCGGAATCTCGCGATCGAGCTCCTTGACCGCTTCCGCAAGCTTCGCCATTTCCGTCTCGCCCTGCGGGTTCAGTACGTCGCCACCGGAGGGGAAGAGCACTTCCGACTGGAAGACGAAGCGGTCGCCGACGATGCGGATGTTGTCGCGGTCGGACAGGATCTCGCGCAGGCGCCCGAAGAAATCGGAGCGGTAGCGGTTGAGTTCCTGCACGCGCTGGGCAAGGGCGATGTTGAGGCGATGGCCGAGATCGGCGATCTTGGTGCGGCTCGCCTGGTCCTTTGCCTCCGCCGCCTGCAGAGCCTGCTCGACGGCAGCGATCTGCGAGCGCAGCGCCGCGATCTGCTGGTTCAGCAGTTCCACCTGGCTGAGCGCTCTCGTGCTGATCTTCTTCTCGGCGTCGAGGCTTTCCGTCAGCGTGCCGATCCTTGCCGTTGCGGCGGCTGCACCGCCATTGCCGCTGTCCAGCAGCTGCTGCAGGCGGGAGCGTTCCTTCTCGGAATCGGAGAGGGAGGATTGCAGGGCCGCAAGACTGTCTTCGAGATCCTGCTTGCCGTTCTTTTCCAGCGCGAGCGCTTGGGTGAGCTCGTTGATCTGGTTGTTGAGGCGCGTCAGCACCTCGTCCTTACCGCTGATTTCGCGGCTGAGCAGGAACTGCGCCAGCACGAAGACGGTCAGCAGGAACATGATCGAGAGCAAGAGCGTCGACAGCGCATCGACGAAGCCCGGCCAGTAATCGACCATGCGCTGGTTGCGGCGGTTGCGGGCGAGCGCCATCGGGTCAGCGTTCCTTCAGCCGGTCGGAGAGCCTGTCCAGCGTGCGGCGCATGGCCTTTGTCTCTTCCTGCTGCGCCTCGATCCAGCTGCGCAGCATCTGCTGCTCGCCGCGCATGGTCTTCACCAGCCCCTGTATGCCCTCGGCGAGATGGGCGGTCGCTTCGCTGAGCCGACCGTTCTCGCTGCCTTCGACGGAAAGCCGCTCCAGCTGCTGGGTGATCGCCTTCAGCTCCTCGATCGGCGCCGTGCTTTGCGGGGCGGGAGCGGACACGACCAGATCGCGATCCACGTCGGTGACGGACGACAGCCAGTCTTCGAGCTCTGTGTAGAACCGGTTCTGGGCGCGGCCCGCCTGCAGGTCGAGGAAGCCGAGGATCAGCGAGCCGGAAAGGCCGAGCAGCGAGGACGAGAACGCCGTGCCCATGCCGGAGAGAGGCGCAGACAGGCCGTCCTTCAGCGTCTGCAGCACGGTGCCGGTGTCGCCGCTGCCGGGATCGAGCGTCTGGATCACCTGGTTGATCGAGGCAATGGTGCCGAGCAGGCCCCAGAACGTGCCGAGAAGGCCGAGGAAGACGAGAACGCCGATGAGGTAGCGCGAGGTGTCGCGGCTCTCGTCCAGGCGGGTGGCGATGGAATCGAGGATCGAGCGCAGCGCCTGCGTCGAGATCGCCATGTTCTCCTGGTTGCCGATCAGCGCCCGCATGGGGGCAAGCAGCTTCGGATCGCGCCCGACGCGATCCGCATGGCCGGCCGCGCGGAATGAGTTGAACCAGTTCACTTCGGGCCGGAGCCCGAGCACATGGCTGAAGACGAGGATGATGCCGATGAACTCGACGCCGAGGATGAGCGCGTTCAGCCCGGGATTGGCCATGAAGGCGGCATGGGCCTGGCGATAGAGAATGGCGGCGATGAAGGCGACGATGATCAGGAACAGGATCATCGTCCAGAAGAACGGCATCGGGCTCGACAGCGTCTTGCCGTAACGGCCGCGGCGCACATCGACGGCGCCGGAAATGCTCGGGTCAAAGGTGTTCATACGCTGTTGCTTCCCAATTCGATCCGCATTCGACCACTGTTTCTCGCGCAGTCCTGGACGCTATGCCGGTGCATCCAAGCCCGGAACTGCGACAGCCTAACCACACATGGCGGATTTTGAAACACTTCTCTCCGGTCCTTGTGCATCATCCTCATGAATCTGGGTCGCACGAGCCTTCACGGCAATGCCTGTCATTTCGGGAACCGCGACGGACAGCGCATGGTTCCCGCTAGAGAACAAGCAATGACTAAAAAATGCAGCAAAACAAAGGAAAGGCGGCAACTCGTGGAGGTGCCGCCTTTCGGGACATATGTGGACGCGGCGATGATCAGCGCGTGGGCACGGGGCGATGGGTCACTTCCATCAGCGCCTTGTGGATGTGCTCGTTGCCGGCCACCAGCGAGCCCGTGCCGAGAATGTCGGTGCCGCCATGGAAATCCGAGATGAAGCCGCCGGCTTCGCGGATCAGCAGAATGCCGGCTGCGATATCCCAGGCGGCGAGATCGTTTTCCCAGAAGCCGTCGAAGCGGCCGGCGGCCACATAGGCCATGTCCAGCGAGGCGGACGCCATGCGGCGCACGCCGGCGACCTCACCCATCACGTGGCGCAGCTCCACCAGGAACTTGCCGTGATTGCCGCGGCCGAGATGCGGCACGCCGCAGGCAATGACGGCATCGGAAAGCACACGACGCGAGGCCACGCGCAGGCGGCGGTCGTTGAGGAATGCCCCGCCGCCGCGCTCTGCGGTGTAGAGTTCGTCCATGGCCGGGTTGAAGACCACGCCCGCCACGATCTCGCCATTGCGCTCGAGCGCAATCGAGACGGCGAAGAAGGGAATGCCGTGCAGGAAGTTGGTGGTGCCGTCGAGCGGATCGACGATCCAGCGATGCGCGCCGTCCGTACCCTTGATTTCTTCGCTCTCCTCGCCGAGGAAGCCATAGGTCGGGCGTGCCTTCAGCAGGTCTTCACGGATGATCTTTTCCGCCTTCTTGTCGGCCTGGGAAACGAAATCGCCCGGCCCCTTCATCGAGACCTGCAGGTTCTGCACCTCGCCGAAATCCCGCGAGAGCGACTTGCCGGCCTTGAGGGCAGCCTGAACCATGACGTTGAGAAGTGCTGAACGAGCCATATTGGCAGAATTCCTTGAGAACAGCCGATCCACGCGGCCTCAGAGACGAGGCGATAAGGGAGGAGACCAGCAAAACCTTGATGTGCGCCTCCAAGACCACAAAACACGGCGAAATTCAAGGGGAGCCGCGAATCATGGCGGTTATGCAGGGGAGGCAGGGCTTCCAGTGGTCGGGACGTTGGGTGCAGGCGGCTGTCGTTTGAATATGCTGCACCCGTACCCCCTCTGCCCTGCCGGGCATCTCCCCCTCAAGGGGGGAGATCGACTCGCGGCTTCTGTTCCGCCAGACAACAAACGTATCACCCGC
>CAMFHT010000055.1 GCA_945952245.1 uncultured Rhizobium sp.
GGCAGTCGGATTGAACGTCACGCTCACCTGCCCCCGGGAAAACATCGTCGCGGCATAGCGCCTGCCACCGCCTCTCCAGCATGTACAGCGACTTGATCAAAGACAGGTGCCGCGGGTGATCCCATTGAACTTAAATTGGTCTAAACTATAAATTACTGACGCTATGTAATCGATCTTTCTTCACTTTTCTGCACCTCTGCGCCACATGTGCGCCATCGGGACAAGCAGCTGCGCTAATCAAGGCTCGCGCAAGAAGAGTTCCGAGGAAACATGTAACCAATGCAAGATTTATCCCGGCCTGAACATGAACCTAACGTTGTGGTCACTTGCAGCATCAGCGGCCCGTTTCACGCCTCGTTGCGCCGGCGGAGTGCATGTTGATTGTCATAGGGCGGCTGCCATAGACAAGTTGTAGAAGGGACACGTCGGGTTTTGCATGGCATGGCGTCTGATCAAGAATATTTCCATACAATCGACTGAGCTTGACGAGATCGAGGACTACATCAGTCGATCCTACGCGCCCGTAAAGATCACGACGCCGATGAGAACCGGGCCGTTCGGCATCGAGGGCAACTACGCCCATGTGGACTCGATGCTGCTTGAATGGACGAGGACGACCGGCCTCTTCACCGTCAATCCTATCGAGCCCTACGATGCCGTACTGTTCAACTTCATGGACACGGTCGGCTCGACCTATACCTTCGGCAAGCAGAAGGTGGATCTGGAGGCCGGGCAGGTGTTCGGCTATCGGCATGCCACAAACGTGGACGTACATGACAAAAGCGAGCATATCACCATCGCCATTCCCGACAGCCTGCTGAGCCAGCGGCTTTCTCGCCTGCTCGACAAGCCGGCGGGACAGAAGGTCGAATTTTGCCGCAATCCGATTAGCCAGGAAGCTGTCTCGTCTCTCTCGCAACTGGTGCGGCTGCTCAGACAACAGCAGCTGGCGGAACTTGCCTTCGTCGTGTCAGAGCGGTCTGACAGCCTCACGAACTTCGTCGTGGATAGCTTTCTGCTACAATACAAAAACAACCATTGGGATCAGTTGCGAAAGCCTGTTGCGAAGGTTGCGCCGAGGCATGTGAAGCGCGCACTGGATTACATCCACGCCAATCCGCAACTGCGGAGTTCGCCCGATCTGCTGGCGGATCTCAGTGCGGTAAGCGTCCGTTCACTGCAGTACTCTTTCCTGGAATATACCGGGCAGACCATCAGCGCCTATCAGCTGTCACTCAAACTGCAGAACGCCTATAACGAGGTCATGAGCCGGGACGACCTGTCGCTGCAGCAGATCGCGCGGCGGTGGGGGTTCAATTCGCAAAGTGCCTTCGGTCAGAGCTTCCGGCGCGCCTTCGGCATCACCCCGTCCGAACTCCGCAGGAGCAACCCCCGGATCCGATAGCCCCTCCAGACAGATTGCCATTCGTCAAATCGTCTCGTCCAGATGCACCTGTATCATCCAGGTGCATGTTTGCGATCACGCCCCTGAAAATTTACCTGCAATTAATTTCCCGGGCAGAAACAGAAGCTGCAGCAAGCAGTAAATGTAAAACAAATGCCCCACTATAGCCCCCAAGAATTTCGCACTGAGCTTTTTGACGCGCGCGACGAGATGCACTTGCACATCAACACGCTTCTCAATCGAATTCTGGATAACGGCCAGCAGAACGACGAAGACTACCTGAGATTTCTCTTGGATTGGGTCGGCAAATACACTGACATCGACGCAACGATAGAAACCCATACCCAGTCCCTGATCATCGATCTCCGGCAGCTTTGCGAGCGGGAAATTCAGGAACGGGACACCATTCTCGATCGCGTGGAGCGATTGCGCCAGCTTCTCGATGAAAGCCGCAACACGGCACGAAACACCAAAGCGAAAGCCTGAACATGAGCATTCTGAACTGGCACGACGAGACCAATGTCATGAACGCCCTGCGGCGGTCCCAGGCGGTGATCGTGTTCGATCTCAAGGGACAGGTGCTGAAGGCCAACAACCTTTTCTGCGACCTGATGGGCTACACGGAAGCCGAAATCCTCGGCAGGAATCACAGCATGTTCCTGACACGCGAGGCGGCAGAGAGCGAGGCCTATCGCGACTTCTGGCAGAATCTCCGCAGCGGACGGCCTGTGGGCGGTTCGATAATCAAGCAAGAACCACAATCGGAGAAAGATGCACGCAACGATGCTGAAGAAGATTGACAAGAGTGCGTTGAAGATCGGGATGTTTGTTGAGGATTTCGTCGGGCAGTGGGATAGCAACTCCCCGGTACGGCGCCGCTTCATGATCACCAGCCCGTCCGAATTGGCGCACCTGCGGTCTTCCCCTGCCATTACCGCCGTCATCATCAACAGCGCGCGCGGCGAAGACGCGATGGCGTCGGAAACAGCGTCCTCATCCCCGGCCCCCGCCGAGCCTGCAAGCCTCGACAAGCGCGAATGTCTGATCAAGATCGGCTCCTCGTCGAAGGCGCTTGCGACGCTGTTCGAAGGCTTGGCGGCCGAACGCAGCGTCGATCTCGCGAAGGTGAACAGCATTGCCTCTGACGTGCAGGACATGATGGAGAAGGAACCCCTCGCCCTGATCGGCGCGACGCGGATCAAGTCCAAGGATCAGGTCACGTTCCAGCATTCGATCGCCGTGAGCGCCCTCATGATGCACCTTGCCGCGCATCTCGGTTACAGTAACGGGAAAGTTCGTCTCATGGGCGTTGCCGGCCTGCTGCACGACATCGGCAAGACCCGCATTCCCGATGAAGTGCTGAACAAGTCCGGAAAGCTGTCGCAGGAAGAGCTGCAGATCATCCGCGACCATCCGAAGCTTGGCTATGAGATCCTGAAGGACGATCCGCATGTGCCTGACGTCGTCAAGGACATCTGCCTGCACCATCACGAAAAGCTGGACGGAACGGGCTATCCGGATGGCCTTTCAGGTTCCGAGATCAGCGAATATGTGCGGCTGAGCACCATCTGCGATGTCTACGACGCAGTTACCTCTCATCGCCCGTACAAGAAGCGCTGGACGCATCGGGATGCGGTGGAATTCATGCTGTTGGAAAAATCGGCCTTCGACAGAAACATGCTCCACGCCTTCTTCGACTCGCTGGAAGCACTTGGATAGGTCTTGCGGCTTTCCGTGCCTGGCGCTCCGCTATTGCCCGATGAGCTGGCATCCCACCCGTAATGCACAGGCCGCAGGCGTTGGCGCCATCACAATTGATCACCAGACCTTTTGTCGGTCAGGCACGCGAACGACTGTTTGGTCAGATGCAGGATGGAAAAGCGCACTGAATAGACTGGGACATTGCCTTACCGCATGGAGCTGCCCGACCCTGCCGAGGCTCTGGACCTCTCTTGTGAAACGCGCAAACGCCAAGACACCGCCTCAAGAAATGTAAGGCACCTAGCTTTGATCGTCTCCGGCAACTGAATGCAACTGCGCTGAAGCGCTGCGGCGCTCCGGCATGGATGTGATTAAAGCGCCGGCAATGATAACCAGGGCCGCTGCCATCCCTTTACCGGTCAGCCATTCGCTGAAGAACAATGCTGCAAAGAGCGCCGAAAAGAATGGCTCGCTCGACTCTATTACCTGTGTTTTGTAGGCTTCAATGTGTTGCAGAGCGAGAATTGTGCAATAAAACCTGCAAAGTGAGGGAATGATTCCGAGTGACAAAAGGATTGGCAGCGCATGCATTGATGGAATTTGTGCTCCTTTCCAGACATAGGGCACGAACAGCATAAGCACGCCATAGGCCAAGAACCACCAAGAGTTCTCAAGCGACGAGCGGAGCTTGAGGAATTTCCATGCGAAGATAAAGCTAGCGTAGCCTAGGCCGGCAATGAGGGCGAAAGTGACACCCACCATACTGCCCGTTGCCAATCCGTCACCCGCAATCAGCGAAAATCCACCGAGAAAGACCATAAACGTGGCGAGCGCCTTTCGCACGGTCACTCTTTCTTTCAGAATCAAAATGTCGAGCGCGATCGCGCCGAGGCCCCCTGCGAATACCAGAATGGCCACAAGTGGGATCGACGCATAAGCGAAAGCGCGGGTCTCAAAATGATAAAGAGTAAATATGCCGAGGGCGGAGCAGATTGCAATTCTCCATGATCCCGCAAAAGCGGCAGTTAGTCGTGCTCCCCCCTCTGTTCTCCAGAGAACGACAAACGAAACGAGTGAAAGAGCGACTGCGCAGCGCCAGAATGCGATAGCGGTGTAATCGAGGCCTTCATTGAACGCGGTGCGAGACAGGACACCAACAGTTCCGTTGGACAGTGCCGCCAAGAATGCGAATGTGGCGCCTAGTATCGGCGAAGAAAACCTTCTGTTCATGGTCGTACCGTGGATCCTGTCAAATGCAGATGGCATGCGGTGATGATCGAGGTGGTAGTTGTCGTTGTTAATTCCTGTGAGCCACTTCTCGATGTGCCGGCTCTGACGGTTTCGCGCCATGTGCAGGTTGACGTTCTGGTTGTCGATTGAGCTGCAGTGCTCGGACATCTCGATAAACCAGCCAATGATGTGAAACGACGTGAGGTAGGGAACGACCCAGAGCAAGACAAACTGGGGGAAATAGCCGAGGAACACGGTCAGGATGACAATCGACGCCCAGAAGGCGTAAAATCCCCAACGATCGAACTCGTAGCGCCACCCTTCTCCGCGCTGTAGCCGCGCACGACCCACTTTGCCGGATAATGAGGCCACAAGTACCTGGTACCGGTTGCGCACCAGATATTTCAGATAGGCGTAGTTTTTGATCCGAGCAGCGGCAGAACGATGTTTTTCCAGACAAAGGCGCGATCCTTGCACGGGGTGAACACGCCTTCATTTATGAAGAACTCCAGGTCTGGATCGGCGTCGGCCCTCCCAAGAAAGGGGTGATGGGTATGGACATGGGACTCTTTGTAAGCGAAGTGGCGCTGAAAGATTGGCCAGGCTGTCGGTAATGTACCGAGCAGGAAATTGAGCAAACGATTCTTTGTCAGGACGCCGTGCGCAGCGTCGTGCAAAATGGTGGATATTCCACGTTGATGCGCACCGATCATGATCAGCGCGAGAGGATAGAACCACCAACTTACACCAAGGACCAGCCACATGAGGGCAGCGACCACTGCATAGTCCTTCACGATGTAAATCGGGCCATGCCAGTTGTCCGTAACCAGAGCCTTGATATCCCGTGCTATTGATTGATCGAAGCGATGGTGCTTGTAGCGATCGGGGGCGTTTATACCTTTGTAAAGAGGCTGAACGTGACTGTTCATGAATATACCCATTGTATGATATTGCGCAGCGATCCGCTCATTTCACCGCCTTAAATTTATTTTAATGGAAGCTACAATATGGCGTACTTCTAATGCTACCGATATTGTGTAGCGTGACACTTTTGGACGCAACATGCGCTTGAAATCATCTTGGGAACCTAGGCTCGCCGCGGGTAGCCAGCCCGTCTTCCAACGCCTCGCTATCGCGATCGCCCAAGATTTGAATAGCGGCATCATTGAGCCCGGTGCTCGACTTCCGGCTCATAGGGATTTGAGCTATCGTTTGGGAGTGGCAGTAGGCACGGTAAGCAAAGCCTACAGCTTGCTCGAGCGCCAGGGGCTCGCCTCATCCGTCCAAGGGCGGGGCATGTTCGCAACGACAATGCAACTCTCAAAGCCTAAAGCTATCGATTTAAGCGTCAATCTTCCGCCGAACATCATGCCGGATCGATTATTGAGTGGAACATTGGCCTCACTGGCCGCTACCATCGACGCGACAACTTTCGGGGCATACGCTCCAATCCAGGGTTCCAGTTGCGCCGCGTAAAGCACAAGCAGCACTTGGCGCGCCTCTGGCGCGCCTAGCCTGTTGCAATTCAAATGCTTCGGATGAGACAAGATTTTTTAAAATAGATCTATTTTATTGATAGTGCTTTATATCGATCACTGCTCCCACCTCAGCAAGCTGCCTTCCTTTCTTACGCACTCGACGCTGCTTCCGGTTCGGCGAACTCAACACTTTTTGCACGAAACCTTCTCAAGACCTCTGATTTCTCGCCCCAAGCATGGTGTCCGAAAGGATGTTCACATGCTTCTGCGCAATTTCATCATCTACTGCCTGGTCATGGGGCTGTTCACCGCCATCTTTTCGAAGCTCGTGATCGATTTCCGATTGGAGCGGGCGTCAGGCACTACCCAAATATTCGGGAGCCCGAGCCCTTATCTCATCAAATAGCAGCTGGCTGACACGGCCGCGCCGCGTCACCGACGAGGCAGATGGAGGGTAAAGCAGGCACCGCCGCCGGAAGGATTGCTCGCCTCGACCCTTCCTTCATGCGCGGCGGCAATTGCTTTGACGATGGATAGGCCCAAGCCGCTACCGCCTTCCGATCTGCCGCGAGATGCGTCGGCGCGCCAGAACGGGTCGAACACCTTGCCGATGTCATGGATTGCAAGGCCGGGGCCGTGGTCGCGGCACTGGAGGAAGCATTGGTCGTCCGATGTTCCCGTGGAAAGCACCAGCGGTGCGCCGGGGGCATAGCGGCAGGCATTGTCGATCAGGGCGAGCACCAGCTGTCGGAGCCGGGCCGGGTCTGCGTTGACGGGCGCCGGCGAGAGATCGAGGGAAAGGTCGATGCGGCTCTTTCGCAGCGCTTCCGAAGACAGGTCCGCCGATTGCCGCGCGATGTCGGAGAGGTCGCAGCGCTCCAGCCGAACATCGAGATTGCCGGCATTGAACAGGCTGAGCGTGCGGAGATCCTCGACGATCCTGACGAGCCCGTCCACTTGAAGAAGCAGGAGATCCACCAGTTCCGGCGTCATCGGGAAGACGCCGTCCGACATGCCCTGGAGCCGTCCCTTGAGGATCGTCAGAGGGGTGCGCAATTCATGTGCCACGGCGGAGTTCGAGTAGCGAAGCTCCGCCTCCGACTTTTCCAGGCGCGCCGCCATGGCGTTGAAGTCTTCGACCAGCCTTGCTGCCTCACCGAAGCCGGTGAGATGCGGATCGGCTCTTGCCGTCAGGTCCCCGGCGGCAATCTCCCGGATGGCGCGGGCGACCTCGAGCAGCGGAACGACCACACGCTGGGAAAGCCACCATCCGCCCCAGGCGGCGAGCGGCATGCCGATTGCGAGCACCAGGGCGAGGTATCCCCAGTCGACCCAGGTCCAGATCGCATCCGTTTCCGGCACGCCGGGAAAGAATTTCAGGGCCGTGTCGTAGTAGAAGGGGAAGCCGAAATAGGCGAGCATCGCAACGGCAACGGCGAGCCCCACCGATGCGAGCACGAACTGCGGAACAGTGCCTGTCTTACCGGACCTGAACATCGAGCCGATACCCCACCCCTCTTACCGAAATCACGAAATCCGGCAGGCCGGCGCCGGCGAGCTTGCGGCGCAGATTGCTCATATGGCTGTCGACGGTCCTGTTCATCGCTTCTCCCTCGGGCAGGCAGGCATCAACCAGTTCACCGCGATCGTGAACGCGGTTCGGCGAGCGCATCATCGTGGCGAGCAGCCGGAACTCGGTCGGGGTAACGGCCAGCATCTGCTCCGCGCCCCCTGTCTCTACGGTGACGGTGTAGGCTTCCGTGTCGAGACGCACAGGGCCGACCCGCAGCATGTTGCTCTTGGCCGTTCCCTTCGCCCGCCGCAGGATCGCCTTGGCACGGGCCACGACCTCCAGCGGATTGAAAGGCTTGACCACATAGTCGTCGGCTCCCATGCGCAGCGCCTGCAGTTTGTCCAGATCCTCCGCAAGAGCAGTGAGCATGATGACGGGCGTATCGCTGAGCCTACGTATTGCCGCGAGTACCTCATAGCCGTCCATCTTCGGCATCTTCACGTCCAGCACCACCAGATCGGGCTTCAACCGCTGGTGATGGCCGAGCCCGACCACCGGGTCGGTTGCGGAAATCGTGCGGAAATCGTCCCGCTCGAAATAGGCCTGGAGGATGCGGACGATCTCCGGATCGTCCTCGATGATCAAAACGAGATCAGATGTCATGTGCGTTCGCTTTTCACTATCTCGAACATGGCGATGCCATCTCCACTCTGCGAAGTTTCGATCGTCTGGACCAGAGCATGTCGGGCCTTGCCGTTCATTCTACATCTCCGGCACTGATCGTCTGGTTACCGATTGCTGCGCCCTGCGCGCGTCTCCGGGCAAAGAGCCGGACCACCGTCTGGTAGAACACCGGCACGAAGAAGAGGGTGAGCACGGTTGCCGCGATGACGCCTCCGAGGACACCGGTGCCGAGAGCCTTCTGCGTCTCGGCACTTGCACCTCGCGCAAACACCAGCGGCAGCACACCGAGCGCGAAGGCGATCGATGTCATGACGATCGGCCTGATGCGCAGGCGGGCGGCCTCGATGATGGCCTCGCGGAGCGGCGCGCCTTCCTCGAGCTTCGCCTTCGCGAATTCGACGATCAGGATCGCGTTCTTGGCGGTCAGCCCGATGACGGTGATCAGGCCCACCTTGAAGAAGATGTCGTTGGTCTGCCCGCCGATCGAGATGGCCGCGACGGCGCCGAGAATGCCGAGCGGCACTGCCGCCATGACGGAGAACGGCACGGTCCAGCTTTCGTAGAGGGCCGCCAGCACGAGGAAGACGAACAGCATGGAGATCGCGAGCAGCATCGGCATCTGCGCACCGGAATCCCGCTCCTGCAAGGATTCACCCGTCCATTCGATGCCGAACCCCTCAGGCAATTGCTTGACCAGTTTCTCGATCTCCAGCATGGCCTGCCCGCTCGACACGCCGGTCGCGGGCTCGCCGGTGAGATTGACGGCGAGGTAACCGTTGTGGCGGGAGACGAGGCTCGGCGCCGTTGTCCATTCTGGGGATACGACTTCGCTGAGGGTCACCATGCCGCCCTGATTGTTGCGGACGAAGAGCTTGAGCACGTCGTCCACCTGCATGCGGTAGGGCGCATCGGCCTGCACGATGATCTGCTGCAGGCTGCCGCCATTCGGGAAATCGCCGATATAGGTCGATCCGATCGCGGTCGAGAGCGTATCGGCAATCGCGGTGAACGGCACGCCGAGCGCCTGCGCCTTGCGGCGGTCGACGGTCAGACGAACGCTCGGGCCGCTGGGCAGCGCATTCTGGCGGACGTTCTTAAGCTTCTGGTCCTTCTCCGCAGCAACCACCAGCTTGTCCTGCGCAGCAAGGAGCGCATCGAGCCCAAGTCCTGCCCGGTCCTGCAGCACGAAGGTGAAGCCCGAGGAGCCGCCGAGCTCCTCGATCGCGGGAGGAGCCATGACGAGCACCTCGCCCTCCGGCAGATCGCTCATGGCCGCACTCGCTGCCGCGACTTCGTCCGTGACCGTCAACCCGGGACGATCGGCCCAGTCCTTCATCGTCACGAAGGCCATGGCCGCATTGGAGCCCTGTCCCATGAAGCTGAAGCCGTTGATCAGCAGATTGTCGTCGGTTGCGGGCCGCGCCGTCACATAGCGGTTGAAGCGGTCGGTGACGCGAGCCGTGCGGGCCTGCGTGGCGTCGGCCGGAAGCGTGACGGAGACCATGTAGTTTCCCTGATCCTCGTCCGGCAGGAAGGAGGATGGCAGCTGCGGAAACCAGGCAAGAAGCGCCGCAACAAGGCAGCCATAGACCAGCAGCATGCGTCCGCTCCGGCCGAGGATCGCGGAGACGCGGCGGCCATAGGCTTCCGTCAGCGCCTCGACACCCCTGTCGAACAGCCGGAAAATCCGCGCCTTCGGCGCATCGTGCGAAACGGGTTTCAGGATCGTCGCGCAGAGCGCCGGCGTGAGCGACAGGGCGAGGAAAGCCCAAAACAGAATGGAGACCGCCATGGCGAGCGTGAACTGCCGGTAGATGGCGCCAGCCGATCCGCTGGCGAAAGCCATGGGAATGAAGACCGCGACGAGAACGGCGGTGATGCCGATGACGGCGCCGGTGATCTCGCGCATCGCCTTACGGGTAGCGGCCTTCGGGTCGAGCCCCTCGGTCGCCATGATCCGTTCGACGTTCTCGACCACGACAATCGCATCGTCAACGATGATGCCGATGGCGAGAACCATGCCGAACATGGTGAGCACGTTGATGGTATAGCCGGTCACATACATGACCGCGAAGGTGCCGAGCAGCGCGACCGGTGCGACGATGGACGGGATCAGCGTGTAGCGGATGTTCTGGAGGAAGAGGAACATCACGGCAAAGACGAGCGCCATGGCCTCGATCAGGGTGTGCACGACCTTCTCGATCGACACCTTGACGAAGGGAGAGGTATCGAAGGGAAGCGCATAGGTCATGCCCTTGGGCATGGAGAGCTTGAGTTCGGCGAGCCGCGCCTTCACCGCATTTGCCGTCGCGACCGCGTTGCCGCCCGGCGAAAGCTGGAGTGCCGCACCCGTCGCTTGCCTGCCGTTCAGCTGCATGCTGAAGGAATTGGTCTGGGCTCCGATCTCGACGCGCGCGATATCCTTCATGAGAACGGTCGACCCATTGGCTTCCGCCTTCAGCACGATCTCCTCGAATTCCTGCGGCGTCGAAAGCTGCGCATTGACGGCGAGCGGCACGGTGATCTGCTGGCCCGAGACCGAGGGTTCGCTGCCGATCTGGCCCGGCGCGATCTGCAGGCTCTGGCTCTGGATCGCGGCGGTCACGTCTGAAATGCCGAGGTTCAGCATTTCGAGCTTCAGCGGATCGATCCAGATGCGCATGGCCTTTTCCGTGCCGAAGGACTGCACGCGGCCGACGCCCTTGATGCGCTTGAGTTCGGGAACGATGCGCTTGGCGAGATAGTCTTCGAGGTCGAGCGCCGAGAAGCGGTTTCCCTCGGAGGCCAGGGTGACGATGGCAAGGAAGCCGGCAGAGGCCGATTCCACGGCCAGGCCATTCTGGCGGACGATGGCCGGCAGCCGTCCTTCCACCGCCTTCAGCCGGTTTTGGACATCGACGGTTGCAAGCTCCGGATCGGTTCCCGGCTGAAAGGTCAAATTGACATTCGCAGAACCGCTGCTGTCGGCGCTGGACGTGAAGTAGAGGAGGTTCTTGACCCCCGTCAACTCGCGCTCGAGGGGCACCACGATGCTGGTGTTGACCGTGTCCGCCGAGGCGCCGGGATAGCTCGCGGTGACGCTGACGCTGGTCGGCGCGATCGAGGGAAAGCGGGCGACCGGCAGCTTCGGGATCGCGATGAGACCGAAGAGAGAGATGAAGAGCGCGACGACCCAGGCGAAGACGGGGCGATCGATGAAGAACTGCGGCACGATGAAGAACTCCTGCGCGAATGAGACCGCGATCCGTGCCGCGGGTCAGGCGAAGCGAAAGGTGAGGACGGAGGAATGCCGGACGGCCTTCACATACCCGGCGGTGCGGCAGGGATCGTGTAGGCCGTAGTCCTGACCGTCGTATCCGGGGACAGTTTGTCCCGCCCCTCGGCGACGACCGTCTCGCCCTCCTTCAGGCCGGTTCGGATCAGGTACTGCCCGTCCACCAGCTCGCCCACATCGACCAGCCGGAGGCTCACCTTGCCATTGGCATCGACGACATAGACCTGCGTTTCACCAGAGGCGCTGCGCTTGATCGAAACCTGGGGCACGAGGAGCGCGGAAGGATAGGTTCCGCGGGGAACCCTTGCCCGCACGAACATGCCGGGCAGAAGCAGCCGGTCGCGATTGTCTGCGACCGCCCGCAGGCGGATGTTGCCGGTGCCTTCGTCAACGCTGATGTCGGAAAAGAGCGCCGTGGCTTTCACGACCTCGGAGCCATCGGCCCCCGTCATGAGCTCGATCGGGATCCGGGCTTCCTCGGCCTTGCCGCCACTTCTGGTGAGCTTACGCAGCGCGTCGAGACGGGAGGCCGGCTGGCGGATGTCGACCAGAACGGTCGCCACCTGCTGAATGGTGGCAAGGCTGGTGCTGCTCGTCGCTTCGGCGAGCGAGCCCTCGTTGACATTGGCCGCGCCGATGCGGCCGTCTATCGGCGCGACGATCGTCGCGAGCGACAGGGAAAGACGGGCACGCTTGAGGGCGGCCTCCGCCTGCCCCACATCGGCTTCAGTCTGCGCACCCTCGGACTGGAGCTGGTCATAGGCCTGTTCGCTGATGTTGTTGCCGTCGCGCAAGGCATGGCCTCGGTCGAGGTCCGACTGTGCCCGGCGCCTTGCCGCCATCGCCTTCTGCAGGGCTGCCTCGGCGCTCGCCACATCGGCCTTGAAGGGTTCAGGATCGATCTGGAAGAGCGGCTGTCCCTTCCGCACCGCGCTGCCTTCCTCGAACGACCGCGCGACGATGAGGCCGCTGACCTGGGGACGGATTTCGGCTGTGCGGAAGGCGGAGACCCGGCCCGGCAGCTCGTCCCAGATGGTGACGGGCTTCGCCCTCACCGTGACGACGGAGACGAGCGGGTTTGGCCCTGCGAGTTCGCCCGCATCGGAGGCAGGCTCCTCCTGTGAGCAGGACGCGAGAAGGAGGGCCGCCAGCGCGGCGGAGACAATCTTGGTACGCAGTGCCATCGAAAGGGTCCAATCCGTTCAGTTCGTGGTGCCGGGAAGCGCTGCCGAGAGCGGCTCGGAAATCGTCGAAGGAGGGCCGCCCAGGACGCGGAAGATCTGGATTTCCGCCAGCAACTGCTCCAGGCGGTTGGCGGTATAGGCCCGCCGTGCCGCACGGCTCCGGTTCTGGGCGTCGATCCAGATCCGCAACTCCACCGAGCCGGCCCGATAGCGCTCCTCGATCAGTTTCGCGGCCGTTTCTGCCGCATCGAGTGCGGCTCTCAAGTGCCGACCCTTCTGCCGAAGCGTGATGCGGGCGCTGAGCGCCGTCGATGTCTCGCTGAAAGCCGCAAGCAGGCTCGACCGGAACTCCGACGCCGCGATCTGGTAATCCGCATCCGATACGGCCACCCTGAGCTTGCCATCCTTCAGGTTGAGGAAGGGAAGCGTGATGCCGGTGCCGAGCGTCGCCAGCGGATTGGAGAGCAGACGGGCGAGTTCCGTGCTCGTTCCGCCGAGAGCCCCGGTGAGGCTGATCTGCGGGTAGAGGCTGCGGCGCTCGACATCGGTCGCCCTCAGCGCTGCCCGCAGCCGCAGCTCGGCGGCACGCAGATCCGGACGGCGGGCAAGCAGCTCCGCCGGCAGGCCGGGGGCAATGGGTTCGGGCATATGTGATGCCAGCCGTCGCGGTTCTGCGGCAGGCAGCTCCTGCCCGTTCAGGAGAACACTCAACGCATTCCGGACCACGGCACGGGACTGCTCGGTATCGGAAAGAAGTGCTGCCTGTTCCTCGACCGTCTGGCGGATCTCGGAGACCTCGAGCTCGGTTGCAGAGCCGATCTCGGTCTGCTGGATCACGAGAGACTGGATCTTGCGGGCGGAGGCCAGCGCATCACGGGCTTCGGCCATGTCCTGGTTGATGTAGGCAAGGCGCCAGTAGGCCTCCATGGCAGAGGCGGCAACCGTCGTCCGGGCCGTGAACAGATCCTCCGCCGTCGCATCGGCCTGCAGGGCCGAGACGTCCCTTGCCGCCGCGAGCCGACCCCAGAGATCGATCTCGTAGGCACTGCCGAGTTCGAAGGTGAACTCGCGCGAGACCGTTCCCGCACCGAGCGCCTTGGAGGTCTGTCCCTTTGCCGAGCCGGTGACGGTCGGCAGCGCATTGACACCGGTCAGCTGGGCCTGCAGGACGGCCTTGCGGGAGCGGAGGGCGGCTGTCAGGATGTCGTTGTTCGAGGCCAGCACGGTCTCGACCAGCTGGCTCATCCTGGGATCGCCGAAGCTCTGCCACCAGTGTGCCGAGGGATAGACGGCCTTCATCGCAGCCGCGTCGTTCCAGCGCGGGGCCTGAGGCAGGCTCTGCCTGACATAGGAAGCATCCATGGCCGAGCAGCCGACAAGGCCGAGAGCCGGCAGCAGGATGGACAGAACCACGGGTTTCATGAGGCGCTCACAGGAATGGGTCGTTGTTATCGTCACGGTGAGCCAAAACGCTTCAGCGTGGACCTTCCGTCGAGGATTTGTGGAGGAATGGTGGAGATGGGCGACCTGCAGACCATCCTGCAGGCATCAGAGTCTCTCAGAACATTCTCGCGAGAACATCGCTCTGCCCGTGAGGGTCCAAGAGCCGATGCTTCAGCGCGCCGGCAACATGCAGGACGATGCAGACGAGAAGGACATAGGCGCTGTACTTGTGCAGCGCCTGGAAGATCGAGAAGGCAGCATCGCTCTTCGGAAGGAACTCCGGCAGGCGCGCGAGCGACAGGAACGGGACACCGTCTCCGCCGGGAAGGCTGGTCGACATGCCATAGCCCATGAGCGGCGTGATGAGCGTCAGTACGATGAGCAGGCGGTGAACGCCATGCGCCAGCCGCCTCTCCCAGATCCCGAGCGTCTCCACAGGATGAGGCAAGAAAGAGCGGTAGTGCCATCGCAGCGCAAGATGAACCAAAGCAAGCAGCCAGACGAGCACGCCGAACTGCTTGTGGGTCGGGTACATGACCGCTGCCAGCGCATCGTCCTCGGCCCGTCCCACCATGATGAGCCCCGACGCGATCAGCCCGATAATCAGCACGGCCCTGAAGACGTGGAGGAGGCGGATCGCGAGTGGATATTTCATGTCGCCGGGCATGGACGGGTGTGCAGTCATGTCGTTCTGTTCCTGTAACCGGGCGGCAGGCCCGCGTGGCAGGATGAGGTAGCGCGTCTTTGTCGAAACTTTGTGGAGGTTCGATGGAGAGTTTCCAAAGGAGCACGACAGAACGGACAGTGCCGCATTTAGACTTGACCGATATCCGCGGAACTCCGCCATTTCCGCTCACGGCGTCCCGACCGGAGCGATGCTTCGCCCCCCCGAGGACGATGGCAATCGAAGACGCTGCGAGGTCACGATGGCGATGAGGATGCGCATGTGGCTAGATAGCCATCCAGCAAGCCAACAACAATCACTGGCAGGCCATGCGTTGACTACATACAAAGGGTGGAGGTTGGACGACAATAGGGGGTTGAACTACCTCCCATTCCGACCGGACAGTTGGCATACGCCAAAAGGCTCAAGCACAGGCTTAGGGACAGGCTTCTGTCTAACGCGTATCGACACATTGAATTGCTGACGGGAGATGTCCGCCGCAGGCGGTGGGCAACCGAGCAGAAGCTGACGATCATCGAGCAGAGTTTTGAACCCGGCGAGACGGTGTCTTCGACCGCTCGCAGCCATTGCGTTGCGCCCAATCTGCTCCGCCCGCGGCGCAGGCTCTTGAGCGAGGGAGGAACTGCCGCCGTGGATTCTGAGGAGTCGATTGTCGGCAATTCGGAAGTGAAGAAGCTGGAGGATCGTGTCTGCGAGCTGGAGCGCATGCGAACGTGCGCTGGTGCCCCGATGGCCCGGAGTTCGCCTGCTGGAACGGCGGGGCCATTCGTCTCGCCGTCCGGCGGGCATGGATGGGTCCCATCTTTGTTTGCTCCATCCGCCTCACTCGTTGACGCTTTCGACCGCGAGATCATCGCCTGGGCGGCGGTCGCCAGCGCCGTTGGCTCCGGGCTCTGACATTCGAGAAATGATGCTGGACGCGGTGAAGAAGCGGCATGCCGTCGAACTAGACACGGCAGACAAACAAAAAAGCTCAAC
>CAMFHT010000056.1 GCA_945952245.1 uncultured Rhizobium sp.
CTACACGTAAGGAGTCGTCGGCAGCGTCAGATGTGTATAAGAGACAGGGAGGGCGCGGTCGCGGTCCTCACCATCTCGCGCCCGGAAAAGCTCAACGCGCTCGACCTCGACATGCTGGCTGCGCTTTCCGCTGCTGCCGATGCGGTCGAGGCGGATGCCGAGGTTCGCGTCGCGATCCTGACCGGCGAGGGCAGGGGCTTTTCCGCCGGCGGCGACATCCGCGCCTGGGGCGGCATGCGGCCGGAGGAGTTCGGCCATCAATGGGTGCGGCACGGCCACCGCGTCTTCGAAAGGCTGGCGACGCTGCGCATGCCGCTCATCGCGGCGGTGAACGGCCATGCGCTCGGTGGCGGGCTCGAGCTTGCCGGCATCGCCGACATCAGGATCGCGGAAGAGCATATCCGCGTCGGCCTGCCGGAAACGGGACTCGGCATGGTGCCTGGCTGGTCGGGCACGCAGCGGCTGGTGAAGCGCTTTGGCGCGCAGGCCGTGCGGCGCATGGCGCTCGGTGGCGAGATCTTCAGCGCCGAAGAGGCGCGGCTTCTCGGCCTTCTGGATCAGGTGGTACCGACCGGAAAGGCGGTAGAGGCCGCCAAGGACTATGCAGCGCGCGTGGCCACCCGTGGCCCCGCCGCACTCGAAATCGTCAAGCTGATGATCGCTTCCGCGAGCGGAGAGGACAACGGGACGGCCGTCGAAGCGCTCGGCTCCATCCTGGCTGCCAAGACCGGCGATCTCAGGGAAGGGGTCGCATCCTTTACGGAAAAGCGGCCCGCACAGTTCAAGGGAGAATGGTAATGACAGTCCTGGTCAATCCGACGGCACTTTCCGACCACAAGGTTCGTGACTTCCAGATGCTGATCGGCGGCAAGTGGGAGGCCGGCACGGCCGCGCCGATCGAGCGTATCGCGCCGAGCCACGGCGTGCTCGTCAGCCGGGTTCCGGGCGGCACCAAGGCCGATGCGGAGCGCGCCATCCTCGCCGCCCGCAACGCCTTCGACCACGGGCCCTGGCCGCGCATGACCGCATCGGAGCGGGCTGCCGTGCTGCTCAAGGCGGCGGACCTCATTGCAGCGCGTGCGGAAGAGATCGCCTTTCTCGATGCGATCGAGGCCGGCAAGCCGATTTCCCAGGTGCGCGGCGAGATCGCCGGCTCGGTCGATATCTGGCGCTATGCCGCCTCGCTCGCCCGCAATCTGCACGGCGAGAGCTACAACACGCTCGGCGACGGCACGCTCGGCGTGGTGCTGCGCGAGGCGATCGGCGTCGTCTCGATCATCACACCCTGGAACTTCCCGTTCCTGATCGTCGCCCAGAAACTGCCCTTCGCGCTTGCTGCGGGCTGCACCACGGTCGTGAAGCCCTCCGAGCTCACCTCCGGCTCGACCGTCATTCTCGGCGAAATCCTGATGGAGGCCGGCGTCCCCGAGGGCGTCGTCAACATCGTCACCGGGACGGGCCCCGAAGTTGGCGCCGTGATGACCACGCATCCGGAGGTTGACATGGTCTCCTTCACCGGCTCGACGGGTGTCGGCAAGCTGACCATGGCCAATGCCGCGCAGACGCTGAAGAAGGTGTCGCTGGAGCTCGGCGGCAAGAACCCGCAGATCGTCTTCCCCGATTGCGATCTCGAGGCCTTCATCGATGCCGCCGTCTTCGGCGCCTATTTCAATGCCGGTGAGTGCTGCAATGCGGGCTCGCGCCTCATTCTTCATGCGTCCATCGCCGACGAGGTGGTGAAGCGCGTGGCCGAGCTTTCGAAGAAGGTCCGCGTCGGCGACCCGCTCGATCCGACGGTGCAGGTCGGCGCGATCATCACGCCTCAGCATCTCGACAAAATCTCCGGCTATGTGGCCGGCGCCCGCGAGAAGGGGGCAGATGTTGCCCATGGCGGCGAAGTGCTCGATCTCGGCATGGGCCAGTACATGGCGCCGACCATTCTCTCCGGCGTAAAGCCCGACATGGCGGTGGCGCGCGAGGAGGTCTTCGGGCCCGTGCTCTCTGTCCTCACCTTCGAAACGCTGGACGAGGCGATCTCGATTGCCAATTCCGTCGATTACGGCCTTTCCGCCGGCGTCTGGAGCCGCGATTTCGACACGTGCCTGACGATCGGGCGCAAGGTGCGGGCCGGCACGATCTGGATGAACACCTTCATGGACGGGGCCTCCGAACTGCCCTTCGGCGGCTTCAAGCAGTCCGGCCTCGGTCGCGAACTCGGCCGCCATGCGGTGGAGGACTATACCGAGACCAAGACGCTGAACATGCATATCGGCGCGCGCACCGGTTGGTGGGCGGCGCGCTGATCGGAACGCACGGAATCCAGTGAGAGAAGGGAGGCGAGGCGCATGACATATGATCGGCAGGCACGGCGCCTTCGCGCCTCAGCGGTTTTCGCTCGGCGTCATCGCGTGCGGCTTCAGCAGCACCTGCAGCTTTTCCGGCTCGGTTTCCGGCGTGGTGATGCGGCGGAGCAGCACGCGTCCGAGCGTCTCGCCGGCCTCGGTGAGATCCTCGTAGATGGTCTCGACACGCGGCTGCACGTCGGAGAGCAGGCGCGACGTCTGCTTGGCGACGATGTCGAATTCGCGGCCCAGCGTCCAGCCGCCCTCGTTGAGGCCGGTGATGGCGGCAAGCGCCGAAACTTCTCCGGGACAGACGAGCCCGTCCGGCGGTTCCGGCTTCTGCAGCCGGCGGCGGAAATGGTCGCGCACCACGCCGGCGGAGGAATCGAGGTTGATCTCCTCGGCGATCTCGTAGGCGATGCCGGCCTCGCGGACGGCGGTCATGAAGCCGTGCATCATGTGCTGGCTGAAGGTCAGCCGCTTCAGCGGCAGCATGATGGTGAGCTTGCGCCGGCCCTTGGCGATCAGCCGGCGCGCCGCCTCGTAGGCGAAGGTGTAGTTGTCGTAATCCACATACGGGTGGGGCGTGACGAATTCGGTGCGGCCATGGCTGACGAAGGGGAAGTCCTTCTCGATCAGCAGGCGCACGCGGGGATCGAGCACCTCGGTGCGGGTGAAGATGATGCCGTCGGCCAGCCGGTTGCGGACGATGTAGTCGACCGCCTCGACATTGGAGGTCTGCAGGAAGTTCGGCATCACGATCAGGTGGTAGGGCGTGCCCTGCAGCGCGGTGGTGAGACCGTAGAGAAGCGATGTGCCGAAGCCGAGGATCTCCTCGTGCGGGTCGAGCAGCACGCTGATGACATTGGTGCGCCCGGTCTTGAGGCGCTGGGCGGCTCGGTCAGGCGCATAGCCGAGGCGATCGGCGATCTCGCGCACGCGCTCCCGGGTCGACTGGCTGATCAGCGGGTCGCCGGCGAGGGCGCGGGAGATCGTCGTCACGGCAAGACCGCTCGCCTCCGCAACGGTCTTCAGCGTCGGCTTTCCGGACCGCCTCGCTTTTTCGGAGCGGCTTCCCGCGGAACTCGATGTCGTCTTGGCCACTGTCGACCGGTCTCCCTGGATTTTCGTGTGAACGTTAACCCGGAGCGGAGCGGGCGACAAGCGGCTTTACGACGAATTTAAATCGTTTCCAATAAGTGGTGCATCACCATCGACAGTCGGAAGCGGGTGCAATAAGCTAATTCATGCGGTGCAACAGAGGAGAAACAAAGAGGACAGGGAGTTCTTGACACTGCAAAATTTGTAACGTTTTAAATAGCACGGGCACTTTGGTGCACGACGGACTGGCCGCCTCCGGAACCGGTGGCCGAAGAGGAAGATGCGGAGGCAGAAACCCCGCATGACGAACTTGCAACGGGAGGAACACATGCGCAAGTTTTGGATGACGACTGCTCTTGCCTTGACGATGACCGCCGGCATTGCGACCGCGGCCGAGAATGTGGAGGTTCTGCACTGGTGGACGTCAGGTGGTGAAGCCGCGGCTCTCGACGTGCTGAAGAAGGATCTCGAGTCCAAGGGCATTTCCTGGACCGACATGCCGGTCGCCGGTGGCGGCGGCACGGAAGCCATGACCGTGCTGCGCGCTCGCGTCACTGCCGGCAATGCGCCGACCGCCGTGCAGATGCTCGGCTTCGACATTCTCGACTGGGCCAAGGAAGGCGCACTCGGCAATCTCGACGACGTGGCGTCCAAGGAAGGCTGGGACAAGGTGATCCCGCAGGCTCTGCAGAAGTTCTCGAAATATGACGGCCACTGGATCGCCGCGCCCGTGAACGTCCACTCCACCAACTGGCTGTGGATCAACAAGGCAGCCCTCGACAAGGCCGGCGGCAAGGAGCCGACGAGCTGGGAAGAGCTGATTGCGCTCCTCGACAACTTCAAGTCCCAGGGCATTACCCCGATCGCCGCCGGTGGCCAGCCGTGGCAGGACGCGACCCTCTTCGACGCGGTCGTGCTCTCGCTCGGCGACGACTTCTACAAGAAGGCCTTCATCGACCTCGATTCGGCAACGCTCGGCTCCGACAAGATGAAGGAAGCCTTCGACCGCATGACGAAGCTGCGCACCTATGTGGACGACAACTTCTCCGGCCGCGACTGGAACCTCGCTTCCGCCATGGTCATCGAAGGCAAGGCTGGCGTGCAGTTCATGGGCGACTGGGCGAAGGGCGAGTTCATCAAGGCAAAGAAGGTGCCCGGTCAGGACTTCGTCTGCATGCGCTTCCCGGGAACCCAGGGTGCCGTGACCTTCAACTCCGACCAGTTCGCGATGTTCAAGGTGGCCGAGGACAAGGTTCCGGCGCAGCTGCAGATGGCGTCCGCCATCGAGAACCCGACCTTCCAGTCGGCCTTCAACGTGGTCAAGGGTTCGGCCCCGGCCCGCACCGACGTGCCGAACACCGCCTTCGACGATTGCGGCAAGAAGGCCATCGCCGACCTCGCCGACGCCGACAAGAACGGCCGCCTCTTCGGTTCCATGGCCCATGGCCATGCCAACCCGGCCGCCGTCAAGAACGCGATCTATGACGTCGTGACCCGCCAGTTCAACGGCCAGCTCTCTTCGGAAGACGCTGTCAAGGAACTGGTCTCGGCCGTCGAAGCCGCGAAGTAAGCCATGCCGGAAGCCGCGGGCTACCCCCGCGGCTTCCTTCCAAGACTTTCCAGATGCCGCCCCGTCCGCGCCTGCCGGCACGTCAGCCGTCGCCTGGCCACGGGAGAGGTGCATCTTCAGGATACCGAGGGGGTATCGCGCCATGCACAGTCGAAACCGGCTGCAGGAGCTTCTGCCGAAAATCGTCCTGGCCCCGAGCTTCGTGGTCATCGTGCTCTTCGTCTACGGCTTCATCGTCTATACGGCCTACCTGTCGATGACCGACAGCAAGATGCTGCCGTCCTACAATTTCGTCGGGCTCGCCAATTACTCGAAGCTCTGGGCGCTGCCGCACTGGTGGCGGGCGATCACCAATCTCGCGATCTTCGCCTCGCTCTACATCGTCATCTGCTCCGTGCTCGGTCTGGCGCTTGCGATCCTGCTCGACCAGAAGATCCGGGGCGAGGGGTTGCTCCGCCCGATCTATCTCTACCCGATGGCGCTCTCCTTCATCGTGACAGGCACGGCCTGGAAGTGGTTCCTCGATCCGGGCATCGGGCTCGAGAACACCATGCACCTCTGGGGCTGGGAGAGCTTCTCCTTCACCTGGATCAAGGACAGCAAGCTCGCGATCTACTGCGTCGTCATCGCCGCCGTCTGGCAATCCTCCGGTTTCGTCATGGCCATGTTCCTGGCGGGGCTGCGCGGCGTTGACAACGAGATGATCAAGGCGGCCCAGGTGGACGGCGCTTCGCCCGTCACCATCTACCGCCGCATCATCATTCCGCTGATGCGGCCGGTCTTCCTCTCCGCCTTCGTCGTCCTCGCCCACCTCGCCATCAAGGCCTATGACCTGATCGTGGCGCTGACGGGCGGCGGGCCGGGACAGGCAACCGAGCTGCCAGCGACCTTCATGTATTCCTACACCTTCACCCGCAACCAGATGGGTATCGGCGCCTCCTCGGCGATCATCATGCTGATCATGATCTTCTCGATCATCGTGCCCTATCTCTATTCCGAAATCCGCGGAGGAAAGCGCTGATGAGCGGCGGACAAAATCCCGAAAACGCGATCTCGCACAGCCTGCTTACCCGCGCGCTGATCTATACCGCGCTGGTCTTCTTCGCAGTCTACTACCTGCTGCCGCTCTACGTCATGCTGGTGAATTCCCTGAAGCCGCTGGACGAGATCCGCCAGGGCGGCATGCTTAACCTGCCTGAGACCTGGACGGTGGAGCCGTGGATCGCCGCCTGGTCGACGGCGCAGATCGGCGTGCAGCCGACAGGCCTCAAGCCCTTCTTCCTGAACTCCATCCTCATGGTCGTGCCGGCGGTCGCCATCTCAACCTTCGTCGGTGCGCTCAACGGCTATGTGCTCACCAAGTGGCAGTTCCGCGGCTCGAACGTCTTCTTCGGCATGCTGCTTCTGTCCTGCTTCATCCCGTTCCAGATCGTGCTCATTCCCATGGCCCGCATTCTCGGCATTCTCGGGCTCGCCGGCTCGATCTGGGGGCTGATCCTGGTGCACGTGGTCTACGGCCTCGGCTTCACCACGCTCTACTTCCGGAACTATTACGAGAACTTCCCGAAAGAGCTGGTGCGCGCGGCCCAGATCGATGGCGCGAGCTTCTTCCAGATCTTCTGGCGCATCCTGCTGCCGTCCTCCGGACCCATCATCGTCGTCTCGGTCATCTGGCAGTTCACCAACATCTGGAACGACTTCCTGTTCGGTGCCTCCTTCTCCGGTCCCTATTCGACCCCGATGACGGTTGCGCTCAACAACCTCGTTTCCTCCTCGACCGGGGTCAAGGAATACAATGTCCACTTCGCGGGCGCGATCCTCGCTGCCCTTCCCACCCTCATCGTCTACATCGTCTCCGGCCGCTATTTCGTGCGCGGGCTGATGTCGGGCGCCGTGAAAGGTTGACGTCCATGTCGTTTCTAAAAATCTCGCACCTGCGCAAGTCCTATGGCTCGCTGGAAATCCTGAAGGACATTAACATCGACATCGAGGAAGGCGGCTTCCTGGTGCTGGTCGGCCCGTCCGGCTGCGGCAAGTCCACGCTCTTGAACACCATTGCCGGTCTCGAACCCATCACGTCGGGCGAGATCTCGATCAATGGCCGCAACGTCGCGGGCCTTCCGCCGTCGCAGCGCGACATCGCCATGGTGTTCCAGTCCTATGCGCTCTATCCGAACATGACGGTGGCCGGAAACATTGCCTTCGGCATGGAGATCCGCAAGGTGCCGAAGGCCGAGCAGGAAAAGGCGATCAAGGAAGTCTCCGACATCCTGCAGATCGGCCATCTGCTCGACCGCAAGCCAAGCCAGCTCTCGGGTGGCCAGCGGCAGCGCGTCGCCATGGGCCGGGCGCTGGTGCGCAACCCGCAGGTCTTCCTGTTCGACGAGCCGCTCTCCAATCTCGACGCCAAGCTGCGCGTCGACATGCGCACCGAGATCAAGCGCCTGCACCAGCGCATGAAGACCACCATCGTCTATGTGACGCACGACCAGATCGAGGCAATGACGCTCGCGACCAAGATCGCGGTCCTGAAGGATGGCGTGCTGCAGCAGTTCGGCTCGCCGGCGGAGATCTACAACAACCCCGCCAACATCTTCGTTGCCGACTTCATGGGCTCGCCCTCGATGAACCTGCTGACGGGCCTCGTAGAGCAGGGGGCATCCGGCCTCAGCGTCCGGCTCGCCAAGGGCGACGGCGAAAGCCTTATCCTGCCGGTCTCTCCCGAGAAGTCGGCGCTCGCCCAGCATGCCGGCCGCGAGGTCGTGTTCGGCATTCGCCCGGAGGCGCTCACCGATCCCGACGGCGCGGACCGCAATGCGCGGTCGATCGCGGAGGGCGATTGCCTGATCGAGGTGGTGGAACCTGCTGGATCCGACACCTTCGCCGTCACCAAGCTCGGTGGCAAGGAAGTGGTGGCCCGGCTTCGGGCAGATGCGCGCATCCAGCCGGGCCAGGTCTCCCGTCTCGCCTTCAACCTCGACAAGGTCGTCTACTTCGATCCGGCGACCCAGGCCCGGATTGCCTGAGGCAGAAAGATGCAGAAGACACCCGATATCGTCATCATCGGTTCCGGCGTCGGCGGCGCAACGCTGGCCGCGGGCCTCGCGCCGTCCGGTGCCGAGATCCTCATCCTCGAAGCGGGCGATCACATTCCCGACCAGCCGGAGAACCGTGACCAGCGCGCGATCTTCCAGCGTGGCCATTTCCGGCCGAAAGAGTTCTGGTACGAACGGGACGGGACGCCCTTCAATCCCGGCAACTATTACAATGTCGGCGGCAATTCGAAATTCTATGGCGCCGTGCTCTCCCGCTATCGCAGGGAAGACTTTGCCGAGATGAAGCACCGCGAGGGCGTCTCGCCTGCCTGGCCATTCCCCTACGAGGCGCTCGAACCCTTCTATCAGCGGGCGGAAGCGCTCTTCGAGGTGCGGGGCGAGCTCGGCGACGATCCGACCGAACCGCCGCATTCGGGCACCTATGCTCATCCGCCCGTGCGCGAGGAAGCGCCGATTGCCGAGGTGCGCGCCCGGCTAGCCAAGGCCGGAATGCATCCCTTCTCGCTGCCGCTCGGCGTCGACATCGACCGCTGGATGGCGAAGGCTCAGACCCCCTGGGATGCCCATCCGAACAGCGACGACGGCAAGATGGATGCGGAGACGACGGCGCTCCGACAGGCGCTCGCCCATCCGAACGTGCGGCTTCAGACGCGCTCGAGGGTGCTGAAGCTGGAGGCGGAGGAGGATGGCCGCATCTCCGCCATCGTCTACGAGCACCAGGGTGAAACGCGGCGACTGAGCCCCGGGATCACCGTACTCTCTGCCGGTGCGGTGCAATCCGCGGTGCTGCTGCTGCGGTCCGCCAACGATCATTTCCCGGAAGGGCTCGCGAACCGGTCGGATCAGGTCGGGCGCAACTTCATGAACCACAATTCCTCCGCCGTGATCGCGATCGCGCCGTGGTTCCGCAACACGTCCGTCTACCAGAAGACCTTCGGTTTCAACGATTTCTATCTCTCCGACGGCAAGGGCGGGCCGCCGCTCGGCAATGTCCAGCTTCTCGGCCGCGTCTCCGGCAAGATCCTGAAGGCGCAGATGCCGAAAGTGCCGGAATGGCTGCTGGAGCGCATGGCCGCGCATGCGATCGACTTCTACGCGATGAGCGAGGACATTCCCCACCCCGAAAGCCGGATCATGGTGGACGGCGATCGCATCGTGCTGCAATGGCACCGCACCAATTGGGACGCGCATCTCGATCTGGTGCGCCGGCTGAAGGCGGTGCTGAAGTCCATCGGCTTCCCGATCGTCGTCTCGCGCGCCTTCGACAAGCGCACGCCCTCGCATCAGTGTGGCACGGTTCGCATGGGCAACGACCCGGCGACGGCGCCGCTCGATCCCTTCTGCAGGGCATACGGCCACCCGAACCTCTTCGTGGTCGATGCCGCCTGCCTTCCGACCTCCGCCGCCGTCAATCCGGCGCTCACCATTGCCGCGCAGGCGCTGCGCGTCGCCGATCATATCCTGGCGACCGACCTCAAGGCCGCGGCGCCGGCCCAGACGACAGGATGAAGACCATGGCCTATGACTATATCATCACCGGCGCCGGCCCCGCGGGCTGCGTGCTCGCGAACCGGCTGAGCGAGGACCCCGACGTCCGCGTGCTCCTGATCGAGGCCGGCGGCGGCGACTGGCACCCGCTCTTCCACATGCCGGCGGGCTTTGCCAAGATGACCAAGGGCGTCGCCAGCTGGGGCTGGGAGACGGTGCCGCAGAAGCACATGAAGGGCCGCGTGCTGCGCTACACCCAGGCCAAGGTGATCGGCGGCGGCTCGTCGATCAATGCCCAGCTCTATACCCGCGGCAATCGCCGCGACTATGATCTCTGGGCAAACGAAGAGGGTTGCGAGGGCTGGGACTACCGCTCGGTCCTACCCTATTTCAAGCGCGCCGAGGACAACCAGCGCTTTGCCGACGACTACCATTCCTATGGCGGGCCGCTCGGCGTCTCCATGCCGGTCTCGGCACTTCCAATCTGCGATGCCTATATCCGCGCCGGCCAGGAGCTCGGCATTCCCTACAACCACGATTTCAACGGCCGCCAGCAGGCGGGCGTCGGCTTCTATCAGCTGACGCAGCGCAATCGTCGCCGCTCGTCGGCCTCGCTCGCCTATCTCTCGCCGATCAGCGACCGCAGGAACCTGACGGTCCGCACCGGCGCCCGCGTCTCCCGCATCGTCATCGAAGGCCGGCGCGCCGTTGGCGTCGAGGTGGTGACGAAGGGCGGTGTGGAGGTGATCCGGGCTGAGCGGGAAGTGCTCGTCTCCTCCGGCGCCATCGGCTCGCCCAAACTGCTCCTTCAGTCGGGGATCGGCCCGGCGGATCACCTGCGCGCGGTCGGCGTCGACGTGAAGCACGACCTCCAGGGCGTCGGCGGCAACATGCAGGATCACCTCGATCTCTTCGTGATCTCCGAATGCACCGGCGACCACACCTATGACGGCGTGGCCAAGCTGCACCGCACGCTCTGGGCGGGCCTCCAATACGTGCTCTTCCGCTCCGGGCCGGTCGCCTCCAGCCTCTTCGAGACGGGCGGGTTCTGGTATGCCGATCCCGATGCCCGCTCGCCGGACATTCAGTTCCACCTCGGCCTCGGCTCGGGCATCGAGGCCGGTGTCGAGAAGCTGAAGAATGCCGGCGTGACGCTGAACTCCGCCTATCTCCATCCGCGCTCGCGCGGCACCGTCCGGCTCGCCTCCGCCGATCCGGCTGCCGCACCGCTGATCGATCCGAACTACTGGTCCGATCCGCACGACGTGAAGATGTCGATCGAGGGGCTGAAGCTCGCCCGCGAGATCATGCAGCAGGCGGCGCTGAAACCTTTCGTCCTCGCCGAGCGTCTGCCGGGCCCGAAGGCAGTGACTGACCAGGACCTCTTTGACTACGCCTGCGCGAACGCGAAGACCGACCACCACCCCGTCGGCACCTGCCGCATGGGTTCAGGGCCGGATGCCGTGGTGGGGCTCGACCTGAAGGTCCATGGTCTCGAGGGGCTGCGTGTCTGCGACAGCTCCGTCATGCCGCGGGTTCCCTCCTGTAACACCAATGCCCCCACCATCATGGTCGGTGAAAAGGGGTCCGACATCATTCGCAACCGTCAACCGCTGCCACCGGCGATCTTCCAGGAAGAGCGCAATGATGCACGGCCGCGCGCCCGACAGGAGATCCATTGACATGATCCGCCACTCCGTCTTCATCCGCTACCGAAAGGGCGTGAGCCCTGCGGCCAAGGCCGAAATCAACGCCGAGATTTCCGCCCTGAAGGCCCGGCTGCCCGGCCTCCTTGCCGTCCACGTGGGCGACAATGTCAGCCCCGAGACCGGGATGGACAAGCGCTTCTCCGAAGGCTTCGTCGTCGATTTCGCCGATGCCGCCGCCCGTGACGCCTATCTCGCCGACGAGGAGCACCGGAAGACAGGGGCGAAGATCGTTGCTGCGGCCGAGGGCGGGATCGAGGGCATCTTCGTCTACGACATCGAGGTCGCGGACGCCTGAGCCGCCTTCCGCCAGCGCCCTTGTACCGGACGGATGTCCTTCCATCCCGAACGAGAACAGTCATGAGCATACGAGTCCCCCAGCACATCCTCGACGCACTGACCGACGTGGACATGCCCCGCCTGCCGCCGGAACCCGTCTCGGAAGAGGTGATCGATCTCGCCGGGCACGCGGTGCCGGTCTACCGCAGCGGCTGCGTCGTGGTCGGGTCCGGTGCGGCGGGTCTTCGCGCCGCCGTCGAGCTGAAACGGCGGGGGGACGATGTCGTCATCGTCAGCCAGAGCGCCTGGGGCGGCACCTCCGCCTGCTCGGGCTCCGACAAGCAGACGCTGCACACCGCCAATACCGCCGACCAGGGCGACAACTTCAAGGCCATGGCCCGCGCCATCCGTGCCGGCGGTTCCATGGACGAGGACACCGCCTACGTGGAGGCGGTCGGCTCTGCCCGCATGATGGCGACGCTGCAATTCATGGGCTTGCCCCTGCCGCAGGAGCGGCTTGGCGGCACGCTGCGCTACCAGACCGACCATGACGAGGTGGGCCGTGCCACGAGCTGCGGTCCCCGCACCTCCCGGCTGATGGTCAAGGTGCTGGCAGAGGAGGCGCTGCGTCTTGGCGTTCCCTTCTTCAACCACACGACCGCAATCAGCATCCTGACGGAAGGTGAGGGCGGGGACCGGCGCGTCGTCGGCGTGCTCTGCATGCGCGCCGTGGACCGTACGGAGGGTAATCCCTTCGGTCTCGCCCTTTTTCCCTGCTCCGCGCTGGTGCTGGCTGCCGGTGGCCCGGGCGAGCTTTACCGCGACAGCGTCTATCCGAACGGCTGCTTCGGCTCGCTGGGCCTGGCGCTCGAGGCGGGCATCGACCTCGTCAATCTCACCGAAAGCCAGTTCGGGATCGGCACGCGGCGCGAAGGCTTTCCCTGGAATTTGTCCGGCACCTATGTCCAGGCCATGCCGCACGTCTACTCGGTCGATGCCGAGGGCCGGGAGCACCATTTCCTCGGCGATTACTACCGGACGACGCGGGAGCTTGCCTCCAATCTCTTCCGCAAGGGCTACCAGTGGCCCTTCCACGCCACCCGCATGCTGGATTTCGGCTCGAGCCTCGTTGACTTGGCGATCTTCAGGGAGACCGCGAAGGGCCGGCGCGTGTTCATGGACTTCAACCGCAATCCGCTGCCCGTTCCCGGCGACGCGCCCTTCAGTCTCGAACGGCTGGACACGGACGTAAGCACCTATATCGGTACCGCCGGCGCGCTGCAGGAACTGCCGATCGACCGGCTGCGGCACATGAACCCGCTGGCGATCGAGCTCTACCGCCGCTACAAGATCGACATTGCCGCCGAACCGCTGGAATTCGCGGTCAACAACCAGCACATGAACGGCGGCATCATGGTCGATGTCTGGGGCATGACCAACCTGCCCGGCTGCTATGCGGTGGGCGAGGCTGCCGGCACCCATGGCGTTACCCGTCCGGGCGGCTCGGCCCTCAATGCCGGCCAGGTCTTCGGCACGCGCGCGGCGGAGCATATTGCGGCGAGCGGCCGGGCCAAGGTCGCGCTGACCGGTGATATCAGCACGCTCTCCGCAAGCCGGGTTCGCGAAGTCCTGGCGCTGCTTCAGCCAGAGGGGCCGAACACGGTGAAATCCGTTCGGACCGAAATTCAGGCGCGGATGAGTGACCAAGCCGGTCTGATCTGCGGACCCGACGGCGTGCGGCAGGCTTTGCATGAGGCTAGAACCCTGAATGCCCGCATTGCGGCGGAGGGCATGGCCTATGCCCGCCCCGCGGAAGCACCCCGCGCCCTGCAATGGCGGCAGATGGCGCTCGCCTCCGAAGCCGTGCTGACGGCGCTCGACCACTACATCGCCGCAGGCGGCGGCAGCCGCGGCGCGCGGGCAATCTGCGATCCCGAGGGCGAAGCCGTGCCCGAAACGCGTCTCGGTGCATTGCCGGATTTCCGCTTCCGCAGGGAGAAGGAAGCCCACCGTTCGGAACAGATCGTGGTTCGCCGGCAGGGAGACGGGTTTGCCGTCCGCACGCGGCCGAACCGCAGCTTTGATGAACAGGCCCGCTCCTTCTTCGAACGCGACTGGCCGGACTGGCTGACGGGCCGCATCTATGACGGCGCTTCGACGGGAGGCGTGCGATGATCGCCTTCAGGCCGGGCCGCGTGCTCTCGATCGGCGAAGCCATGGTGGAAATGGCGCCGGCGGGGAAGGGTGTCTATGCCCAAGGCTTTGCCGGCGACTGCTACAACACCATCTGGCACATGGGCCGGCTGCTGAGGGGCCGCGCTTCCTGCGGCTTCGTTACACGTATCGGTACAGACAAGCTCTCTGACCGCTTCGCTGCCGGCATGGCCCGCGACGGCCTCGATCTCGCCGCCGTCCAGCGCGATCCCGAGCGGCAGATGGGCCTCTATCTCATCGAACTCGACGGCGTGGAGCGCAGCTTTCACTACTGGCGGCAGCTCTCCGCCGCCCGCCGGCTGGCGGACGATCCCATTATTCTAAGATCGGCCATCGCGGGAGCCTCGCTTATTCATCTCTCCGGGATTTCGCTCGCCATTCTCTCGCCAGACGCGCGGGTGAATCTTTTTGACGCCCTCGCCGAGGCGCGCAGCGCCGGGACTATCATCTCTTTCGACCCGAACATCCGTCCCCGTCTCTGGTCTTCGCCCGACGAGGCGCGCGCTGCCGTGACCGAGATGATCGGGCATACGGACATTGCACTTCCGAGCTTCGACGACGAGGCGACGCTGTGGGGGGATGCTTCGCCGGAGGCGACCATCGCGAGGTTCGCAGGCGCTGGTGTGCGTGACGTGGTGGTAAAGCATGGGGCAAAACCCTTGCACACGCTCGCGGATGGACAGTCCATCACGGTTGCTACGCCACCGGTCTCAGACATACGCGACACGACGGGTGCCGGAGATGGCTTCAATGCAGGCTATCTCTCCGGCCGGATTACCGGCCTAGATCTTCAAAGGTCCGTGATGCTCGGCCAGAGAATCTCCGCCGAGGTGTTGAGGACACCGGGCGCACTCGCCTCACGCGAGACAATGGAAGCCTTGGCGCCAGCCTGATTGTTCTTGTCTTTCACGGCGCGAGCACTTAAATGTAGGTACATACCTTCAGGAGGTGAGCGATGACGATGACGACCCTCTCCAGCCGTGTACTGAATCACGATGTCAGCAGCGCCAAGAAGGCTGCACTGAAGGGTCCTGTCATCATCACCGATCGCGGCAAACCCTCGCATGTGCTCTTGACTTACGAAGCCTTTGCCCGCCTCACCGGCAAGAGGCAAAGCCTGCTGCAGGCCCTTTCCGCACCCGGACTGTCGGAAATCGAGCTTGATGTGGAACGCGTCCGCATTACGCCGCGTGACCTTGATCTGTCGTGAGCTATCTCCTCGACACCAATGTCATATCCGAGTTGAGAAAGGCCGGTGACGGCCGGGTAGACGCACGGGTGACGGCTTGGTTCGATTTGCACGAAACGAGCGATTTTTACGTCTCTGCAATTACCATTCTTGAACTCGAAATCGGAGTTCTCGCCCTGCAGAGGCGGGACCAAAGGCAGGGCGCATTGCTGCGGGCCTGGCTTGACGGCCAGGTCAGGTCGGCGTTCGAAGGGCGTATTCTTTCCATTGACGACGCGGTGGCCACACGCTGTGCCCACCTGCACGTGCCGGACCGGCGCAGTGATGCGGATGCGCTGATCGCTGCGACGGCTCTCGTGCATGGTCTTGCGGTCGTCACCCGCAATGTCAGGGACTTCGAGAACATGGGTCTCGCGATCATCAACCCGTGGGACTGGGCGTCTTTAGGTTGATCACATGGCCACAAAACCGGATCAAAGCGAGCCGGACCGAACGAAATCAACGGGTTGCAGAATTTTTTCGTAGTTTTTCGATTTAGTTGTTGACGCTACGGGTTCGAGGGTCTAGAAGCCACGTCACTGACGAGGGCGGCGGCGCTGCTGGCGGAAGCTGAACTCGTCTCTGAGAAA
>CAMFHT010000057.1 GCA_945952245.1 uncultured Rhizobium sp.
AAGCCGGAAGACGGGCAGGTGGCGATCTCGCTGATGCCCAAGGTCTCGGAATATCTGAGCCTCATCATGACGCTGGTCTTCTCCTTCGGCCTGGTGTTCCAGCTGCCGGTCATCACCTCGCTTCTGGCGCGGGTGGGGATCGTCTCGGCGCAGGGACTTGCCGACAAGCGCAAGTATGCCATCGTCATCGCGTTCGTGGTCGCAGCCGTCCTGACGCCGCCCGATCCCATGTCCCAGATCGGTCTTGCACTGCCGACCATCCTTCTCTACGAAATCTCCATCTATACCGCCCGACTCATCGAGCGGAACCGGGAGAAGGAAGCGCTGGCACGCGCTGCGGCGGAAGCGAAGGCCGAAGCCGCCGAGACGGACAAGCTTTCCTGACCGGCAGCGCGCCTGCCGTTCCCGTTCATCATTGCCCGCAGCCCAAGCATGCCGCGTGGACGCTTGGCCCTGCCTGATACGACATGAGGCGAGCCGGGCCCCGCGCACGGTCCTTCTCGCAACCAAGATTTGGAACGACGATGCTTGATATCAAATGGATCCGCGACAACCCGGCCGAACTCGACGCAGCACTTGCCAAGCGCGGTGCCGATCCATTGTCTGCCGAACTCATCTCGCTCGACGAACGCCGACGCGCAGCGGTGCAGACGCTTCAGGACATGCAGTCGCGCCGCAACCAGGCGTCCAAGGAAATCGGCGCCGCCATGGCGCAGAAGGACACGGCCCGCGCCGAGGCGCTGAAGGCCGAAGTTGCCGAGATGAAGGTGACCCTTCCCGCCAAGGAGGAAGAGGAGCGCCAGCTCACGGCGGCTCTCAACGACGCCCTGTCGCGCATCCCGAACATCCCGCTCGATGACGTGCCGGTCGGCCATGACGAAACCGGCAACGTGGTGACCCGGACCGTTGGCGAAAAGCCCACCTGGAACCATGAAGCGCGGGAGCATTTCGAAATCGGCGAGGCGCTCGGCTACATGGATTTCGAGGGCGCGGCCAAGCTTTCCGGTGCGCGCTTCACCGTGCTGAAGGGTCAGCTCGCCCGGCTCGAACGCGCGCTCGGCCAGTTCATGATCGACCTGCACACGACCGAGCACGGTTATACGGAAGTGAACCCGCCGCTCCTGGTTCGCGACGATGCCATGTACGGCACGGGCCAGTTGCCGAAGTTCTCCGAAGACCTGTTCCAGACGACGGATGGCCGCTGGCTGATTCCAACGGCCGAAGTGCCGCTCACCAATCTGATTTCCGGCGACATCCTCGATCAGGAAAAGCTTCCCCTGCGCTTCACGGCGCTCACCCCCTGCTTCCGCTCGGAAGCGGGTTCCGCGGGCCGCGATACGCGCGGCATGCTGCGCCAGCACCAGTTCATGAAGTGCGAGCTCGTCTCGATCACCGATGCCGAGAGCGCGATTGCCGAGCACGAGCGCATGACGGCCTGCGCCGAAGAGGTGCTGAAGCGCCTCGGCCTCCACTTCCGCACCATGACGCTCTGCACCGGCGACATGGGTTTCGGCGCGCGCAAGACCTATGACATCGAGGTCTGGCTGCCCGGCCAGAAGGCCTATCGCGAGATCTCGTCCTGCTCCGTCTGCGGCGACTTCCAGGGTCGGCGCATGAATGCCCGCTATCGCGGCAAGGATGACAAGGCGACCCGCTTCGTGCACACGCTGAACGGCTCCGGTACTGCCGTCGGCCGCGCCATGATCGCCGTTCTCGAGAACTATCTCAATGCGGATGGTTCGGTCTCTGTCCCCGATGTGCTGCAGCCCTATATGGGCGGTCTGAAGACCATCGAGAAGGCATGAGATAAGACAAGGACGATGCGATGCGGATCCTTCTGACCAATGACGACGGCATTCATGCGGAAGGATTGGCGGTGCTGGAACGCATCGCCCGCCAGTTCACGGACGATGTCTGGACGGTCGCGCCCGAAACCGACCAGAGCGGGCTTGCGCATTCGCTGACCCTGTCGGAGCCGCTCCGGCTTCGGCAAGCCGGCGAGAAGCGCTTTGCGCTGCGTGGCACGCCGACCGATTGCGTGATCATGGGCGTCAGGAAGGTGATGGACGGACCGCCGGATCTCATCCTCTCCGGCGTCAATGTCGGCTCCAACGTCGCCGATGACGTGACCTATTCCGGTACAGTCGCCGGTGCGATCGAAGGCACGCTTCTCGGCATCCCCTCGATTGCGCTTTCGCAGGCCTATGTTCCGAACAGTGGTCGCAGCATCTCCTGGGCGAACACCGAGAATTTCGGCCCGAAGATCATCCAGGATCTGCTGAAAGGCGGGGTAAAGCCCGGCGTTCTCCTGAACGTCAATTTTCCCTACTGTCCGCCCGAGGAAGTGGAGGGCATCGCCGTAACGCGCCAGGGCAAGCTCGACCACGGGCTCGCAATCGAAGAGCGTGCCGATGGCCGCGGCTTTCCCTATTACTGGCTGCGATTCGGCGTACGGACCGGCGATTTTGCCGAGGGGACGGACGTGCACGCGCTTCGTCACAACCGCATCTCGGTGACGCCGCTGAAGCTCGACCTCACGGACTACGAGTCGCAGAATGCCGTTGCCGCCGCCCTCGGCGTGAGAGGCGCCGCATGACGGTCCGCATGGACGAGAAGGAATGCTTTGCCAGCCTCGTCCTCCGGCTCCGCGCGGAAGGCATCAGCAATATCGAGCTGCTCACCGCCGTGGAGCAGACGCCACGCAGCCAGTTCGTGCCGACCGGAATGGAGGCGAGCGCCTATTCCAGCCGGACGATCCCGATCGACTGCGGTGCCTTCATGGAAGGGGCTGACATGGCGGTGCGCATTCTGGACCAGCTGAAGCTGAAACCCGCGCACCGCGTGCTCGAGGTCGGCACCGGCAGCGGATATACCGCCGCGGTCATGTCACGGCTCGTGGAGCGCGTTCTGACCATCGACCGCTACAAGACGCTGGTCAGTGAGGCCCAGCGCCGGGTCGATTCGCTGCAGATGCGCAACGTCATCGTCCGCCAGGCGGATGGAAGCACGGGGCTGCAGGGGGAGGGCACCTTCGACCGCATTCTCGTGACCGCAGCCTTCTCCGCCATGCCGCGCTTCTATGCGGAACAGCTCGTCTCCGGCGGTTCGATGATCGCGCCGCTGATGGTGAGCGAGGACAAGTGCCGCATGGTGCGCCTTACCAAGACGGGCAGCCGCTTTGAAACGGAGGTTCTGTTCGATGCGCCCTATCTGCCGATCGTTCCGCAACTGGCCGCCTGGCTTTAACCTTTGTTGTCACCGATATCTTCCGTAAGGGGAGGTGAACGCAACCGATGATCAGTCGGTGCGGAACCATTTGCTGAGCAGAAATTCCCTTGCGCCACAAGGCTTCCCGATGGAGTGTATGGTTATCAGTCCCTCAATTTTCGACAAATGACGGGCCGCCTTTAACGGCATGGTAACACTAACAGGCTTTAATCATATCCAAGAGTTCGCGTCATTCGGTGGGTATGCGTCATGGGTGTTAGGGTTTCGGCAAAAGTCGGCAAGTCTGCTGCAAAAGCCATTGTTGCCATGCTGTTGGCCACGTCGGCAGCTGGGTGCAGTTCGGATGTGACACGGTTCGGCGGCTTTTTCAGCAGCCAGGACAACGTCACCACAAATTCCATTCCGCGTCATACCATCACCGGCATGAACGGCCAGGCGCCGGTGCCGCAGCAGGATGTCGCCTCGATCTATGGCGGTCAGCCGGCCAATCCCGCCGTCTACCGCCCGCCGGTCTACAACAACGGACAGCAGGCAGCACTTGCGCAGCCTTACCCCGCCAAGCCCTATGACGGCATGTCGACCGGCACCACCTCCGTCTCCGGCGCGCGTCTTGCCTCCACGCCCGTTTCCGTCGAGCGCAACACGCTTGCCGCTCCGACGGCGGCGACGCAGCGGAATGTTGCGCTCGCGCAGCCTCTGCCCGAACCGGTCAAGACAAAGCACGTGCTCGCAGCTCCCTCCAAGTCCGGTTGGAGCGGCGAGGGTGCGCCGACCGTGACGCTGCGTCCCGGCGAAACCGTCGCCGGCCTGTCGCGCCGCTATGGCGTTCCCGAAAAGGAAATCCTGCGCGTCAACGGTCTTGCTTCCGCGGGCCAGGTTCAGGTTGGCCAGCAGATCCTGATCCCGACCTTCGGCAAGTCGCGCAATGCCGCCAAGGATTCGGCCCGCACTGACATTCCTGCCGGCAAGCTGCCCGGTCCCGGCCAGGAGCCGCTGAAGGAAACCGCAGCGCTGCCGACCAATGGCTCGGCTCGCGGCAAGCAGCTCAGCGACGCCACCGGCAAGCTGCCGCAGGCGGCAGGCGGCGAGGGCGGTGATGCCGGCCCGGGCGGCACTTACACCGTCAAGCCGGGCGACTCGCTTGCCAAGATCGCCAAGGCCACCGGCTCGAACATCGACGCCCTGAAGGCCGCTAACGGCCTCTCCGCCTCCTCGATCCGCATCGGCCAGGTTCTGAAGCTGCCAGCGCCCGGCGAGGCCGCGGCTGACAGCGTCAAGACCGCTTCGATCCCGGTCAAGCCCGCACCGCAGACGCCCGCCGCACCGGCTGCCGCCAAGACGGAAACCGTGAGCGCGCCGGCCCAGCCGGAAGCCGATACGGCGCCGAAGCAGGCCGTGAGCGAAGTCGCAAGCGCCAATGCGGAAGTGGAAGCGCCCGAGGATACCGGCATCGGCAAGTACCGCTGGCCGGTCCGCGGCCAGGTGATCGCCGGTTATGGCAGCAATGTCGACGGCAACCGCAACGACGGCATCGACATCTCCGTGCCCGCGGGCACGCCGATCAAGGCTGCGGAGAACGGTGTGGTCATCTATGCCGGCAACGGTCTCAAGGAACTCGGCAACACGGTTCTCGTCCGCCACGACGACGGCACGGTGACCGTCTACGGCAACGCCAACAACCTCAAGGTCACCCGCGGCCAGAAGGTCCAGCGCGGCCAGACCGTCGCCGAATCCGGCATGACCGGCAATGCCAAGCGCCCGCAGGTGCACTTCGAAGTGCGCAAGGACGCAACGCCGGTCAACCCGATGACCTTCCTGAACTGAGCAACGTGATAATTGCAGCAAAAAGCCCGGTGATGAGCCGGGCTTTTTGTGTTTTCGAATTGGGTTGAAATTGGGGACAGTACCCTCCGCAGCACTAGAGGGGTGCCTGCCTCACCTTCGAATTACTCCCGCCCGATCGTCTTCCGCTGGCGTCCGGCGAGATCCTGGATGTATTGCCAGGCCACGCGGCCGGAGCGTCCGCCGCGGGTGGTGGCCCATTCGAGCGCTTCGCGGTGCAGGACGTCTGAAGGCAGGTCGAGGCCGTAATGGCTTGCATAGCCGTCGATCATCGAGAGATAATCGTCCTGGCTGCACTTGTGGAAGCCGAGCCAGAGGCCGAAGCGGTCGGAGAGCGACACCTTTTCCTCGACCGCTTCCGATGGGTTGATCGCCGTCGACTGCTCGTTTTCCATCATGTGGCGCGGCAGCAGGTGGCGGCGGTTCGAGGTCGCGTAAAACAAGACGTTGTCGGGCCGCCCCTCTATGCCGCCATCGAGCGCGGCCTTCAGCGACTTGTAGGCCGTGTCGTCATGATCGAAGGAAAGGTCGTCGCAGAAGAGGATGATCCGCTCCTCGGCGGCCTTCAGGATCTCCATCAGCGTCGGAAGGCTGGAGATGTCCTCGCGGTGCACCTCGACGAGCTTCAGGTCGGGCGAGACCTGAGCCCTCACGTCCGCGTGGACCGATTTCACAAGCGAGGACTTGCCCATGCCGCGCGCGCCCCAGAGGAGCACGTTGTTGGCGGGAAACCCTTCGGCGAAACGGATCGTGTTCTCGTGCAGGATGTCGCGCACATGGTCGACGCCGCGGATGAGGGTAAGCGCGATGCGGTTCGGGCGGGGCACGGGCTGCAGGTACTGGCGGGCCGGCACCCAGACGAAGCAATCGGCGGCGGAGAGATCGTTGATGCCAGGCGCAGGCCCGGCGAGCCGTTCGGTCGCATCCGCCAGGCGGCGAATCTCGGACAGGAGAAGGTCGAACTTGGCGTCGTTCATGGCGCATATCCTTCAGGAGAATGCGGGAAAGATGAACTTTTCCCGGTTCAGGGCCGGGGCTAGCATGGCCTTTCGCTTTCGAAAAGGCTAAGAGCCGCCGAAACGGTACGCCTTGATACGGTGTGCCTGTTGTAAAAACCCCGTCTGCCAGTATATTCCGCCGGTCCCGCGCGGCCCTTGCTGGCCGGCGCTCCCTAGAATTCAGGAGCTTATTGATGTTTATCACCGAGGCCTTTGCACAGACCGCCACCGGCGATCCTTCCGGCAGCATGCTGGGCTCCGGGATGGAGATGTTCGTTCTCTTCGTTCCGTTGATGGTCGTCTGGTACTTCCTGCTCATCCGTCCGCAGCAGGCCCAGCGCAAGCGCCGCGAGGAAACGCTGAAGAACATCCGCCGCGGCGATCAGGTCGTGACCGGCGGCGGCGTCGTCGGCAAGATCACCAAGGTCATCGACGACAACGAAGTCGAAGTGGAAATCGCAGAAGGCACCAAGGTGCGCATCGTGCGCAGCTTCATCGCCGAAGTCCGCGTCAAGGGCGAGCCCGTCAAGGCCGAGTAAGCCCGGAGCCCGGCTTCCGCCGGATCAGAGATCGAGAGTCCCATGCTTTATTTTTCCCGGTGGAAAACCATCCTCATCTGGCTCGTGGTGGCGGTCAGCGCGGTCATCGCGCTGCCCAACGCGCTCAGCGACAATATCCTGTCCTCGTTCCCGAGCTTCCTGCCTCAGAAGAGGGTCACTCTCGGTCTCGACCTCCAGGGCGGTTCGCACATCATGCTCAAGCTGGAGCGTGCCGATATCGTCAAGGAGCGGCTGGAAACCACCGTCGGTGACGTCCGCGCCAAGCTGCGCGAGGCGAACATCCGCTATACCGGCCTCGCCGGTGTCGGCCAGTCGGTTCAGGTCCGCATCAGCGACGTGAACCAGGTGGAAGCCGCCAAGGAGGCGCTGAAGTCGCTGACCGGCCTGGTCAGCACCGGTACCTTCGCCGGCGGCAATATCCAGGAGGCGACGCTGGAGGATGGTCCGGACGGCCTCCTGAAACTCAACATCACCGATGACGGGATCGATTACCGCATCTCGTCCGCCGTGACGCAGTCGATCGAGGTGGTGCGCCGCCGCGTGGACGAACTCGGCAATACCGAGCCGCTGATCCAGCGCCAGGGCAAGGACCGCATCATCGTGCAGGTCCCCGGCCTGCAGGACCCGCAGCGCCTGAAGGCACTGCTGAACCAGACCGCCAAGCTCACCTTCCGCATGGTCGATCTGTCTGTGCCGGTTCGCGAGGCCGTGAGCGGCCGTCCGCCGGCAGGCACGGAAGTGCTCTATTCGCAGGACGACCCGCCTGTTCCCTACGTGGTGGAAAAGCGCGCGCTCGTCTCCGGCGAAGACCTCGTCGATGCGCAGGCCAGCATCAACCAGCAGAACAGCGAGCCGGTCGTTTCCTTCCGCTTCAATTCCAAGGGCGCGCTGCGCTTTGCAGAAGCGACCCAGCAGAACGTCGGCAAGCCCTTCGCCATCGTTCTCGACAATCAGGTGATCTCGGCGCCGCGCATCAACGAGCCGATCATCGGCGGTTCGGGCCAGATTTCCGGTAACTTTACGGTCGAATCGGCGAACGACCTCGCGGTTCTGCTGCGCGCCGGTGCGCTGCCGGCAACGCTGACGGTGGTCGAAGAGCGCACGGTCGGTCCGAGCCTCGGCGCGGACTCGATCCATGCGGGTCTTGTCGCCGGTGTGATCGGCGCGATCGCCGTTGTCTGCTTCATGCTGATCTTCTACGGCTTCCTTGGCTTCATCGCGAACGTGGCGCTTGCCGCCAACGTCATCATGATCCTCGCCGTGCTGACTATGCTCGGCTCCACGCTGACGCTGCCCGGCATCGCCGGCATCGTGCTCACCATGGGCATGGCGGTGGATTCCAACGTTCTGATCTACGAGCGCGTGCGCGAAGAGGTGAAGAACGGGCGCAGCTTCATTCAGGCACTGGACCTTGGCTTCGAAAAGGCGCTCGCCACCATCGTCGACGCCAACCTGACGACACTGATTGCCGCCGTGGTGCTGTTCTTCATGGGCTCCGGCCCCGTGCGCGGCTTCGCCGTCACGCTCACTGTCGGCATCATCACCACCGTGTTCACGGCGTATACCCTGACCCGCTGGCTGGTGGCGCTCTGGGTCCGGCGCAGCCGTCCGAAGCACCTGCCGAAGGGCGTGCGCTCGGGCATCCTCGACGGCACCAATATCGGCTTCATGGGTTTCCGCCGCTATACCTTCGTCGTCACCGCGATCCTGTCGCTGTCTTCCGTTATCGGCTTCGCGACGATCGGGCTCAATCTCGGGATCGATTTCAAGGGCGGTTCTATTATCGAATTGAAGGCGAAGAACGGCAATGCCAACCTCGCCGACATTCGCGAGCGGCTCTCCGAACTGAACCTCGGCGAGATCCAGGCGCAAGGCTTCGGCGATCCGTCGAGTGCACTGGTCCGCGTCCAGGCCCAGGAGGGCGGGGAGAATGCGGAGCAGTCCGCCGTCAACCTGATCCGCGGCGAGCTGGAAGACCAGTACGAGTTCCGCCGCGTGGAAGTGGTCGGGCCGTCCGTCTCGGGCGAGCTCACCACCATGGCGACGCTCGGCGTTGCCGCGTCGCTGGCGGCGATCCTCGTCTACATCTGGTTCCGGTTCGAGTGGCAGTTCGCGCTCGGCGCCATCATCGCGACGCTCCACGACGTGCTGCTGACGATCGGCCTCTTCGTCTTCACCGGCGTCGAGTTCAACCTCACCAGCATCGCAGCGGTCTTGACCATCGTCGGCTACTCGCTGAACGACACGGTCGTGGTCTATGACCGCATGCGCGAAAACCTCCGCCGTTACAAGAAGATGCCGCTGCCGGTGCTGATCGATACCTCGATCAACACCACGCTCTCGCGCACCATCCTGACCTCGGCAACGACGATGATCGCGCTGTTCTCGCTCTGGCTCTTCGGCGGCGAGGTCATTCGGTCCTTCACCTTCGCCATGCTCTTTGGGGTTGGCGTTGGCACCTTCTCCTCTATCTACATTGCTGCACCGGTGCTGATCGCCTTCAGGCTTCGCCCGGAAGCATTCGACAAGAAGGATGAGGCGGAGACGCCCGAAGGTGGAGAAGTAGCCCGCTGATGGCACGCGGAATTGAAATCAGGGCGGCCCATTTTCCGGGCCGCGCCCCCATCGATGCCTATGGCAATGGCGGTTTCCGCTTTGCCGACATGTCGCACCGCGGCTCCATCCTCTGCCTGCCCTCGGGCATCCATGGCTGGGACGTGGCCGAGGGGCAGGCTCTGACCATCGATCTCTTCGAAAAGGTGCTGGCCGATGCCCGCGATATCGAAGTGCTGCTGGTCGGTACGGGCGCGAGCCTCGTGCCGCTGCCGGCAGCGCTGAAGAAGGCGCTCAAGGAACGCGGCATCGGCAGCGATCCCATGGGCACGGGCGCGGCCGTCCGCACCTACAACATCATGCTGGCGGAAGAGCGGGCCGTCGCGGCTGCCCTCATCGCGGTCTGATCATGACCGCACCCTCTCTCGACAATGCCGCGATCTGCCTTCAGTCCCTGAAGGACACCGACACAGACCGATATCTCGCAAGCCTGCTCTCGCCGCCGGAAAAGCGGCGGGCGCTTGTGGCGCTCTATGCCTACAATGCCGAGCTCGCCCGCGTGCGGGACAGCGTGCACGAGCCGCTCCCCGGCGAAGTGCGCCTGCAATACTGGCGCGATCTGCTCGAAGGCACGGAGCACGGCTCGACGCAGGCGAACCCGCTGGCTGCGGAGCTTCAGGTCGCAATCCGGGACTACAGGCTGCCCGTTCCCCCGCTGACCGCCATGAGCGAGGCGCGGATCTTCGATCTCTATGACGATCCCATGGAAAGCGTCACTGCATTCGAGGGCTATGCCGGCGAGACCGCCTCGACGCTGATCCAGATGGCGAGCCTGGTCCTTGATGCGGATGCCGCTGCCGGTGCAGCGGACATTGCAGGTCACGCAGGCGTGGCGCAGGCGATCGCCGGCGCGCTTCTGCTCCTTCCCACGCACAGGACCCGTGGCCAGGTCTATGTGCCCGGCGAAATCCTTGCGGCGACCGGTCTCGACCGCGAAGCCTTTCTTGCCGATGGTGACCGCGACCGCGTGGCTGCCGCGCTGCAGGCCTTTGCCGGTCTTGGCCTCGACCATCTTTCGCGCGCATTGCCCCCGGGCAAGCGCATTCCCGAGACACTGATGCCGGCCTATCTGACCGCGGCACTCGCGCGTGGTGTGCTGAAACGGGTGGCAAGGAACGGCGCCTCTGCGCTCGATCCCGGTCTCCGCCCACCGCAATGGCGCCGGCAGCTGACCATGACCATGGCGCTCTGGCGCCGGTCGATCTGACGGGATCACCAAGGCCGGGGCAAGTTTGCGGCACTAGCAAGGTCAGATATTCAGGCAGGCGGCGCTTTACAGGGGGAATCACCGCATGAGCTTCAATTTCGTGCTCTGGGCGGTCCTGATGGGCGGTATTCTCTTCGTCGCCTTTGCCGCCAACCGGTTAGGTGAAAGGGAGCCGCCGAAGGGGTTCCGCGATACAGGTCTCGCGATCATCGAATTCGGCCGCGCCTATCCGAACGAAGCGATCCGCCAGCTGCATGCGACGGTGGATGGGGACGTGGTGTTCGTGCGCCTGCACGACAACAAGGCAGGCTTCATGCGCAGCCAACGCGGCCATTATTCCTGCCACCTGATCGAGCCCGGCACGGCGCAGGTTTCGCCGACGCTGGATGCCTGCGGCCTGAACATCGAGTTTTCAGACGTGCCGCACCACAACGGCACGTTCCGGTTCGAGAGCCCCGCAGAGGCGGCGGAGGTCTCGCTCTGGCTGCTCGGCAATTTCGTCAAGCCCGAGACGCTGGATGGCGGCGCGGAGCAGGACGCCTGAGTTTGATCAGGCGGCGGCATCCTGCCGTGCCAGACCTTCCGAAAGCCAGGCCTTGCAGTGTTCGAGCGCACGGGCAGCCATCAGCTGCCGCTTGAGGATCGTCTTGTCCTTGCCGCGGAAGCGCTGGACACCTTCCGGCTTCTTGAGAGAACCCGGCTCGAGATCCGGGAAGAGCCCGAAATTGATGTTCATCGGCTGGAAGGAACGCTTGCCCGGCTCGTCGTCGGAAACGAGATGGCCGCCGGTGATGTGGTTGAGGAGCGAACCCAGCGCCGTCGTCGCCGGCGGTACTGACGGCACGAGGCCGAGACGCTCGGCAGCCGCGAACCGGCCTGCAAGAAGGCCGATGCTCGCGCTTTCCACATAGCCTTCGCAGCCGGTGATCTGGCCGGCAAAGCGCAGGCCTGGCCGGCTCTTCAGCGTCAGGCTCCGGTCGAGCAGGGTGGGCGAATTGATGTAGGTGTTGCGGTGCAGGCCGCCGAGGCGGGCGAACTCCGCATTTTCGAGACCCGGGATCATGCGGAAGATCTCCGCCTGCGCGCCGTAGCGCAACTTGGTCTGGAAGCCCACCATGTTGTAGAGCGTGCCGAGCGCATTGTCCTGGCGAAGCTGAACCACCGCATAGGGCTTCACCGTCGGGTTATGGGCATTGGTAAGGCCCATGGGCTTCATCGGCCCGTGCCGCAAGGTCTCCCGGCCGCGTTCCGCCATGACTTCGATCGGCAGGCAGCCGTCGAAATAGGGCGTGCCTTCCCACTCCTTGAAACCGACGGCATCGCCAGCGATCAGCGCATCGATGAAGGCATGGTACTGCGCTTCGTCGAGCGGGCAGTTGATATAGTCCTTGCCATTGCCGCCAGGACCCACCTTGTCATAACGGGACTGGTACCAGCAGACATCCATGTTGATGCTCTCGCGGTGGACGATCGGCGCGATCGCATCGAAGAAGGCGAGGGCATCCTCGCCCGTCTCCGCCCGGATCGCTTCGGCCAGCGCCGGCGAGGTGAGGGGGCCGGTCGCGATGATGGCATTGTCCCATTCGCGGGGAGGCAGGCTCGGCACCTCCTCGCGCGTGATGGTGATCAGCGGATGGCCCGCCAGCGCTTCGGTCACCGTTTCGGAAAAGCCGTCGCGGTCCACGGCAAGCGCGCCGCCTGCCGGAACCTGGTGCTTGTCGGCGGAGCGCATGATCAACGAGCCGGCAAGGCGCATTTCCGCATGGATAACACCGACGGCATTGGCGGTCGCATCGTCGGAACGGAAGGAGTTGGAGCAGACGAGTTCGGCGAGGCCATCCGTCTTGTGCGCATCGGTGCCGCGCACGCCGCGCATTTCGTGAAGGATGACGGGAATGCCGGCGCTCGCGATCTGCCAGGCAGCTTCGGATCCGGCGAGACCGCCGCCGATGACGTGGATGGGAGAATGGGAGGTTTCGTGTGTCATGGCGGCTCCATATCATGGTGGAGCGCATGTTCCAATGCGCGTGTGGCGCATGGCTGCGAGGTGCCGAAAAAAGCAGCTCTCTGCAAATGAAAACGGCACCCGAAGGTGCCGTCCCGTATGCCAACAGACAGGAGAACGAACTGTTAGCGGAAGTTGCGAGCCGCGATCGAACGAATGTCGTGGCGGGTGATGCCAATGTCGGACAGGGTCTGGTTGGACAGATTGCCCAGTTCGTTCAGGGTGCGGCGGTAGTTGATCCAGTTCTTGGCAGCGCGAATCGGGTTCATGACGGTCATCCTTGGTTTGATCTCTGCGGGAGGAGGCGTCCGGCCTCATCTCCTTCGTTGGTGTTCTTATACACTCGTACAGGAATAATGTGCACTGCAATATTCAAAATGCTGATATGCGTTTTTGAGAGGTCCGGTTAACAGCCGGGCGTACATGCAAATTCCCGCCGAGAGCGTGGCCTGCATATAGATTTCGGCCGCGGCGAAAAAAGGGTCCAATTGCGTCCTGAAGCGGGCAGTTGGTGTCGCAGATGAAAAAGTGCGACAATGTCGCATTGGCGCGTGAGCGGCGTTTATCGTTAACTGCTCATCTTCGCGTCATTTTGTGGCAATGGTCAAAAAAGAAGCGCCCTCCGGTTGGGAAGGGCGCTTCGCTGGTCTTCTGCGGTCAAGTTACGCGCTTGGGATCGCGTTTTTGCCGTCAATCAGATGCCGACGGCTTCCTTGGCGACGCGGCGGATTTCCGAGCGGTGGATGCCCAGATCGTGCAGTTCGCGGTTGGACATGCGGCCGAGTTCGTTGATGGTCTGACGGTACTTGCGCCAGTTGGAGAAGCTGCGTGCGATGCTCACTGTGGTCTTCCTTCTACGTTGTGTGGCTGGTCGCTCTTGGGTTGCGCCTGCCGAATTCGTTGAGGGAGATATATGTTGCGGCGCACAAAGGCGCCAGCGCTAAGCTCTCATGTCACCCATGCATCCAGTGCATGGGAAAACCTGATCTAAGTCAAATTCCCGTCACGGAGGCCGGATTCGAGCTGCAGAAAGCCAGATTTCTGCCAAAATGATTGACAGACACGCTTTGTAATCGATTGAGATAGAGGAAGCGGGACAGAAAAAAGCACCCTCCGGGAGGAAAAGCCGGAGGTCGCGTAGTTTAAGCCGGACCCCTGGGAGGAAACGGGTTTACCGGCTACGGTCCGGAACAGCTGGGAGGAGACCGTTCCGAAAGGCGTTCAATCGCAAATGGTTAACAGGCCCTTTGCGGAAGTGACTAACGGCTGGAAGCCTATCTGCGCACATCGAAAGCGAAAGGCTGGGCGGATGACAAAAGATCCGTCGATCCCTGAGATTGGGATGGTGACATGCTGTTCATGCATATCTCGGTGGAAATCGCACCGTAGTCCCAATGTAGCGCATACAACTTAACCCAAGCTTAACAGGTGCCCTGCGCAGCCTGAATTTTAGGCAGATTTGCCGATTCCGCTGCGGACGTGGCTTTACGACGCGTCGCCTGCTTGTGTTTTCATCGCCCATGCCTAATCTCGGCCACAAGAAACGGGGGCACGCATGTATAGAGGGCGACTGCAACGCGACCTGGCCATCTGGGTCGAGAAGGGGTTGATATCAAGTGACACGGCAGTGAATCTGCTGAAGGAAGTCGACGCGCGTCCACAGAGCTTTACGGTCGGCCGCGTGCTGATGATGCTGGCCGCCGTTCTCGTATCTGCCGCGATCCTTCTCTTCGTGGCCGCCAACTGGGACGGCATTGACCGGAGCATGCGCACCGGCCTGCTGATCCTGCTGATCTGGGCGTTCCACGGCCTCGCCGCGTTCACTGCCACGCGGGGCTCCAGCTATCTGCCGGGTGTTTTCCTCGTGCTCGGCTCGGCAAGCTTCGGTGCTTCGATCGCGCTGATCGGCCAGATGTATCATCTCTCCGGTGATGAGCTGTCTGCAGCGCTGACCTGGTTTGCGGCGACGGCTGTCACCGCCGTCCTCTACCGCTCGGCGGCGCTGACCTATGTTGCCGGCGGCCTCGCCTGGTTCACGCTCACAGCCATGGTGGACAGCTCAATCGGCGGGCTCAGCGATCCCTGGTTCTATCTGCCTTTCGCGCAGGCGCTCGTGGTCATCGGTCTCGTGCGCTACACCGGCGCTGACCGCGCGCGGCATCTTGCCTATGCCCTCATCCTCGGCTGGCTCGCATGGACCTATGTGGACCAGCACGGCGTGTTCAAGCCCTGGCACTTCATCGCGCTCGGCGTCGGGCTCTTCCTGCTCGCGACACTGCCCGTTTCTCCGCTCCGTGAAGCGGCCCGCAAAGCCGGAGCCGCGCCCGCCTTCTACAGCTTCGTGCTCGCCATCATGGGTTTCGTGCTGTACCAGGTCGATAATGACAGCTTCTTCGATAGCGGCACCACCCTGAAGAGCGCCATTCCCGCCGGCATGACGGCAGCCATGGCCGTACTCGCCATCGCACTCGACGGGCGCGACAATGGCGCGGTGCGCTATCTCGGCTATGCGGTCTTCACGCTGGAGATTCTCTATCTCTCCATGGCGGTCGCCGGCACCATCATCGGCACGTCCGGTCTCTTCCTGTTCTCGGGCGTGTTCCTTGCCGCCGTCGCATGGCTCGTCATCCGGCTGGAAAAACGCTTCGGCCCGGCCAGGGAAGGAATATGACCATGACGACCGCTCTTACCCGCCGCCGCCTCATTGCCGCTGCCGTCATTGCCGCCGGGCTGCAGACCGGTGTGCTCGCGTCCATGATCACGGCAAGCGACAGCATTCTTGCCGAAGGCACGGAGGTGCGGCTGAAGACCGTGCCCGTCGACCCGCGCGATCTTCTTCGCGGCGAATACGTGACGCTTGCCTATGAATTCTCCGCTCTGGAATCGAGCCTGATCGCCGGTCCCTGGCCGACCGAGAACGGCAACAACCAGCTCCGCGTACGGCTGAAGCCGGGCGGTGACGGCTTCTGGCACCCGGTTGCCGCGTCTTTCGAAGACATGGCTCCGGAGGAGGGCAGCGTCGTGATCCTGTCGCAACCCTTCTTTTTCGGTCCGCAGGTGGAAAAGCCTGTCAC
>CAMFHT010000058.1 GCA_945952245.1 uncultured Rhizobium sp.
CCTCAAAGCTGCCGAGGATGCAATAAGTCCATGAATGATGAACTCTTTCTGGCCGTCGACGTCGGCACCGGCAGCGTCCGCGCTGCCCTGATCGATACCGGCGGCCGCATCCTCGCCGTCGCCGCCCGCGAGCACGAGCAGATCGTCCCGCGCTTCGGCTGGTCCGATCAGCGGCCCGGCGACTGGTGGGCCGGTGTCGCGGCCGCGATCCGCGAGGTACTCGGCAAGATCGACGGCGCAGCACGACGCGTAAGCGCCGTCGCCGCCTGCGGACAGATGCATGGCACGGTGCTGGTCGACGACCAAGGGCGGCTGGTGCGCGAGACGGCGCCGCTCTGGAACGACAAGCGGACCGTCGAATATGTCACGGCCTTCGAGCGCGCGCACCCGCCTGCGAACTATCTGGCAGACTGCGCCAATCCCGCCGCACCTGCCTGGCCCGGGTTTAAGCTGCAATGGCTGCGCGACAATGATCCCGAGGCCTGGGCCCGTACGGCCGCCGTGATCATGCCGAAGGACTACATAAACCTGAAGCTTACCGGCGAGATCGCCATGGACCGGACCGATGGCGGTGCAAGCTTTCTGATGGATCCGCGGAGCGGCGAATGGTCGGACCGCATGATCGGTCTTCTCGGCCTTGACAGGTCGAAGCTCGCGCCGCTGCGCAACCCGGTCGAGATCCTGGGCCGGGTAACGGAAGGGGCTGCGCGGGAGACCGGACTGCTGTCCGGGACCCCGGTTCTGGTGGGTGGGGCGGATTATCCGGTGGCGCTTCTCGGCTCCGGCGTCTGCCGCCCCGGCGTCGGGTCGGAGGTCATGGGCACATCCGCCATCATCACGGCCATTGCCGCCAAGCCCCTGCTCGATGCATCGGTCTGCAATGTCGGCACGGTCGAGGGCAATTGGGGCGCCTTCATGCTCCTCGAATCCGGCGGCGATGCCATGCGCTGGGCAAGGCGCGCCTTCCACGAGAAGCAAGCGAGCTATGAAGACATCGTGGCCAAGGCCGCGGAAGCCCCGGCCGGCTCGGACCGGCTGTTCTTCATGCCCTATCTGACCGGGGAAAGGCTCGGCGAGCACCGCAATGCCCGCGCCCAGTATTTCGGCATCGGCGCTGCCCACGGGCTTTCGCACATGCATCGCGCCGTGCTCGAAGGCGTCGCCTTCGCCACCAAGCGGCACATCAACATTCTCGATGCCATTTCGGGGGAACCGCTGACCCGGATCATCGCCTCGGGCGGCGGCGCCAAGACCGAGCTTTGGATGAAGATCAAGGCGAGCGTCTACGATCTGCCGATCCTCGTTCCCCGCGAACCGGAATGCGGGCTCGTCGGTTGCGCCATCATGGCGGCGGCGGCGACCGGGCGGTACTCGAGCGTGGAACAGGCGGCAGATGCCTACGTCGCCTATGACAGGGAAGTGCTTCCCGTTCCGGAATGGGTGGAGACCTACCGGCCCATGCAGGCTTTCTTCGAAAAGCTCTACCGTCACAGCCAGTCGCTCTACGACGATCTCGACCGGTTGCCGCAATGAGCATTCACGCCGTTCTCTTCGATATGGATGGCACGCTGATCGACAGCGAGGTCATGCATTTTGATGCGACCCATGCCGTGCTGCTCGCTGCGGGCACGACCGCCCCGGCCGGCCTCGCCGCCCGGATGACCGGCATGTCCGGTTTCGATTGCCATGCACTCCTTGTGCGGGAGGCCGGACTCGCGCTGTCTTACGAGGATTACGTCGAAGCAAAATACGCGGCGTTCCTGAAGACTGCGCCGGGGCTCGCCCTGCGTCATGGTGTGGGCGAGGCGCTCCGGTGGCTGGAGAGGCAGGCGCTGCCCTTTGCCATCGTTTCCAATTCCGACCGCATGCTGATGGATACCAGCCTCAACGCTGCCGGCCTGCCCCGGCCGGGCCTGATCACCGTTTCGCGCAACGACGTGCGCGAGGGCAAGCCGGCCCCCGAGCCTTATCAGAGAGCGGCCTACCTCATGAATGTAGAGCCCGGCGAATGCGTTGTCGTCGAGGACAGCATTCCCGGTGCTCTGGCAGGGCTCGCTGCCGGCATGCGCGTCATCGGCTGGCCGGAGCCGCACCGGCAGGACATCCGCTTTCCGAAGGGGGTCATTCTTTCCGATCCGCATGATCTCGTGTCCGCGCTGAAGAGGCTGACCGCATCCTGAATGAAACACTTACTTCCGTCCCGAGGAGGATGACGCATGTATCTCGACAAGTTCAAGCTCGACGGCAAGATCGCCGTGGTCACCGGCGCGGCGCGCGGCATCGGTCTGGCTGCCACCGAGGCGCTGGCGGAGGCCGGTGCCCTGGTCGTTCTCACCGACATGAACCCTGATCTGCTTCGAAGCGCTGTCGAAGGCCTCGAGGCAAAGGGATACCGCGTCGAAGGCGAAGTTCTTGACGTCACCGACGTGAAGGGCGTGGAGGCGGTACGCGACGCCGTTCTCTCCCGCCATGGCCGCGTCGATATTCTCGTCAACAATGCCGGCATTGCGATCAGCAATCACCCTGCCGAAACCATGACCGACGAGGTCTGGAACAAGGTCATCGACGTCAACCTGAACGGCGTCTTCTGGTGCTGCCGCGCCTTCGGCAAGTCGATGCTCGAAAACGGCGGCGGCTCGATCGTCAATGTCGGCTCCATGTCCGGTTTCATCGTCAACCGACCGCAGGAACAGGCGAACTACAACGCATCCAAGGCCGCCGTGCACCATCTCACCCGGTCGCTGGCCGCGGAGTGGGGCGCGCGGGGCGTGCGCGTCAACTCCGTCGCGCCGACCTACATCGATACGGAAATGAACAAGTACGTCTACGACGACCCCGAAATGTACCGCCATTGGGTGGGCGGCACGCCGATGAACCGCCTTGGCCGTACGGACGAGGTGGCCTCGGTCATCCTCTTCCTCGCGAGCGAGGCGTCGAGCCTCATGACCGGGTCGATCGTGCTTGCTGACGGAGGCTATGTATGCTGGTGAACTCCCAGGCGCCCGGCCTTTTGCGCGGCGCGCGTTTTCCTGGTCGTTACATTCAGGGGGCAGGGGCCATCGCGCGGCTCGGTGCCGAAGCCAAGGGCTTCGGCGGCAAGGCCGTGGTCCTGCTCGACCGGGGCATTTACGATCTGCTTCTGGACGATGTGCGGGCAGCACTCGAAGGGCATGTCTCGGCGGAGATCGTGCGTCATGGCGGCGAATGCTCGGAGAGCCAGATCGCCCTTCTCTCGGAGAAGGCAAGGCAAGCCGGTGCGGAGCTCCTGATCGGTGCCGGTGGTGGTAAGGCGCTGGACACGGCAAAGGCTGCGGCACGGGATCTCTCCCTTCCGGTCATCATTCTGCCGACGATTGCCGCTTCCGACGCCCCCTGCAGCGCGCTCGCCGTCATCTACAACGATGATGGCTCGGTCGCATACGACACCTTCCTGCCGCGCAATCCCGATCTGGTGCTGGTCGATACCGCCCTCATTGCCCGTGCGCCGGCCCGCTATCTCGCCGCCGGTATCGGCGATGCGCTTGCCACCTGGTATGAGGCCGAGAGCTGCCGCCGGAGCGGGGCCTTCAACTGCATGCGCATGCCGGGTGTGAGCCTCGCCTATGAAATCGCCCGCTATTGCCGCGACACGATTTTCGAACACGGTGCCGCAGCGCTTGCTGAATGCGATGCCGACACGGCGGGGCCTGCGCTGGAGCGGGTGGTCGAGGCCAATATCCTGCTCTCGGGCATCGGCTTCGAATCGGGCGGTGTGGCGGCTGCGCATGCCATTCACCACGGTCTCTGCGAGCTTGAGGACGTGCATCATCATCTGCACGGCGAAAAGGTTGCCATCGGCGTGCTGGCGGGGCTGAAGCTCCATGACGCGGATGAGGAGTTCGAGCGCGTGCGGGACTTCTGCCGGTCGGTTCGCCTGCCGATCAGGCTCGCAGACATCGGCATCGCCGATGTGACGGAGGAGAAACTCGCAACGGTCGCCAGGCGCGCCTGCCGGCCGGGCGAGATCATTCACAACGAGCCCATGCCGGTGACGGAGGACATGGTCGTCAAGGCCTTGAGAACGCTTGCCTGAGCGGGAGGAACAGAACAGTGACCGATTTCAATACCTATGCACCGGGCTTCATGACCAACAGGGCGGTCGTCGTTTCCGGCGGAACGAGTGGCATCGGCCTTGCCATTGCCAAGGGATTCGCAGAGGCCGGCGCAGCCGTCATCGCGACCGGGAGCTCGGCCGGCCGCCTGCAAGCGGCAGAGGCCCAGGCCTCCGAGAGACTGCGTTTCGAGAAGCTCGACGTCCGCGACCGGGAGGCCGTGCGGCAGTTCTTTGCCGGCCTCGGCAGGCTGGACGTGCTCGTGAACTGTCAGGGCGTGGCGCGTCCGGACCGGGAATGGGAAGAAGATACCTTCCTCGATGTCATGGACATCAATCTCAACAGCGCCATGCGGCTCTCCCGCGAGGCGTTTCCGCTCCTGAAGGCGACCGGCGGCAGCATCATCAACATTGCCTCGATGCTGAGCTATCTCGCGGACGAATCGGTCCCGTCCTATACGGCCAGCAAGACAGGCATCGTCGGCCTCACCCGGGCGCTTGCGCATAAATACGGACGCGACGGCGTGCGCGTCAACGCGATCGCCCCCGGCTACCATCGCACCGACATGACCAGGGCACTCTGGTCCGTTCCAGACAGTGCGGCGAAAATCGCCGAACGGTCTGCGCTGAAACGATGGGGGGAGGCGGAAGATCTGGTCGGCCCGGCGCTCTTCCTTTGTTCATCAGCCGCATCCTTCGTGACCGGCATCACCCTGCCTGTCGACGGCGGCTACCACGTCGGATGAGGCGGCTGTTCAACGCGGAGAGTGTCTGATGGCCACCACAAGCCGACAGGGCGGCGTGTGGTCACTCACGTCATGACGAAGGTTGGATCCGGGAGCGAACACCTCCTAACATCGCGCGGCATGAGGCAGGCATTCTGGTTTCAGAGCAGCGGAAGCTGCATGGAGGACAGCGCAGGCATTCAAGAAAATCGAGCCGCTATTTGGCACTCGTTCAATGAGGGCGATGAAGCTATGGCGTATGTTGTGATGATATGAACTGCTCTGGTGAGTCAGATCCGCGCTCATCATTTGCCTCGCCTGCAAACTCCGGCATAGTCAGCCCGCCGCAGTCCATAATGTCATACATACCCATGAAGGTTCGCTCGGAGAAATCCGGCGGGCCCTTGGCCCGTCGAAAGCCGTAGTGGGCTGCCTATGCTTCGATCATTGCCTTCAGCGTTTCCAGCCGGTCCGCATCGGCAGGCAGCTTGTCGGTGCGAAGCCGTGCTATGCGCGGGAAGCGCATGGCAACGCCGGATTTGTGCCGGTTCGAGCGGTTCAGGCCCTCGAAGGCAACTTCGACCACGAAGCCTTCCTGCTTGTTCGCCTTCAGCACGCGCACCGGACCAAACCGGTCCACCGTATTGTTGCGCACGAAACGGTCGAGAACCTTCAGCTCCTCGTCGGTGAAGCCGAAATAGGCCTTGCCCACCGGCACCAGCTGATCGCCACCCTCGCCCTCCGTCCAGACGCCGAAGGTGAAGTCCGAATAGAAGCTCGAGCGCTTGCCATGGCCGCGTTGCGCATAGATCAGCACCGCATCGATGGTGTGCGGATCGCGTTTCCACTTGAACCAGGGTCCCTTGAGGCGGCCCGCCTGATAGGGGCTGTCGAGCTTCTTCAGCATGACGCCTTCGATCACCGGGTCCGGTGGAGCCTGACGTAGCCGGTCGAGTTCATCCCAACTGGAGAAGCTGACGAGCGGCGAGAGATCGAATTTGCCGGGAGCGCCCTGCGAGAGTACCGCCTTCAATGCCTCCCGGCGTTCGAGAAAAGCCAGCGCCCGCACGTCCTCCTCCCCGCGGAACAGCAGATCATAGGCGCGCACGAAGGCGGGAAACTCCTCGATGGTCTTGGCGCTGACGCTCTTGCGGTTCAGGCGCTGCTGGAGGTCGGAAAATGAGCGGGCCTGGAGATCCTTGTCCGCCAGGCCGCCCACCAGAAGCTCGCCGTCGACGGTGCCTTCGAAGGTGATGGCGTCGAGGATATCGGGAAAGCTGCCGGAAATGTCTTCGCCGCTCCGGGAAAAGATGCGTCGCAGGTCCCCGCGCCGGGTGAGCTGAATGCGGATGCCGTCCCATTTCCATTCGGCGGCATAATCCGAAGGCGAAAGCCCGTCGAGATCGCCGTCCTGGACCGGGTTGGCCAGCATGACGGGATGGAAGATGGCCGGGCTTTTCAGCTCCGGCTTCTCCGCTCTGCCTTCGATCCAGGCGAAGAGGCTTTCATAAGGCGGCGTCAAGCCGTGCCAGAGTGCCTCGATCTCGGTTGCGTCCTTGTTGCCGAGCTCCGAGAGCGCCTGCATGGCAAGCTTGGCGGAAACGCCCATGCGCAGCGACCCGGTCGCGAGCTTGATGAAGGCATAGCGACCGGAGGCGTCAAGGCTGTCCAGCATGTCGCGCACCAGTGCGCGGACGGCGGTGCGGCCTGCCGTGTTGAGGCTATGGATGACGGCCCCCAGCGCCGGTTCTGCCTCCCGCGGCGGCGGGTCGCGTTCATTGTCCCAGACGAGCGCGATCGTTTCGGCGAGATCGCCGACATAATCGTAGGAATAGCGGAAGAGCTCCTCGTCCATGCGTTCCATGACGAGTTCACGCAGCATCTTCGGCTTCACGTCGGCCACATCGAGCGTGCCGGCGATCGCCGCAAGGGCATAGCCGCGGTCGGGATCGGGAACGGCACGGAAGTAATCGGCGAGCAGCTGCTTCTTCGCATTGCGGCCGGGCGTAAGGACGAGACGGTCCAGCAGGGCGGAGAAGGCCTTCATGCGTCCCCCTCGTCTTCATAGCCGACGAGATGGAGCGGCTTTGCCCGGATCTGGTTCAGCGCGCACCAGCGCACCAGCGCCTCCTCGCGGCCATGGGTCACCCAGACCTCTTCCGGCGCAAGCTCGCGGATCGTCGCCGTCAGCTCCGGCCAGTCGCAATGGTCGGAGATCACGAGCGGCAGTTCGACGCCCCGCTGCCGGGCGCGCTGGCGCACCATCATCCAACCGGAGGCGAAGGCCGGCAGCGGATCGGCAAAGCGGCGCATCCACACACCGGTAAAGGCCGAAGGCGGCCCGACCACCACGGCGCCACGGAAATCCGCCTTCACCTCGCTGACGGCCGCTGCGAGGTCGCCGAGATCGACGCCCTGGGTTTCGTAATAGTCGCAGAGTTTTACCAGTGCGCCATGGAGATAGATGCGGCGGTCATATCCGGCCGCCCTCAAGAGCGCGATCACCCGCTGCGCCTTGCCAAGCGCATAGGCCCCGACGAAATGGGTGCGGTCGGGAAACTGACGGAGCGACTGCAGGAGTTTTTCCATTTCCTGCATGGGGTCCGGATGGTGGAAGACGGGGAGCCCGAAGGTGGCCTCGGTGATGAAGACATTGCAGCGTACCGGCTCATAGGGCGTGCAGGTGGGGTCGAGACTGCGCTTGTAGTCGCCCGAGGCGACGATGCTGAAGCCCTTGTGCTCCACCTTGATCTGGCACGAGCCCAGCACGTGGCCCGCCGGATGGAAGGAGACCGTGACGCCGGAGATGTCGATCAGCTTGCCGGGCTCGGCCACCTGCTCCTCCCGGCAGAAGCCTTCGCCCATGCGGATGCGCATGATATCAAGCGTCTCGCGGGAGGCGAGCACTGCGCCATGGCCGGAGCGCGCATGGTCCGAATGGCCATGGGTGATCAAGGCCCGCGGAACCGGCTGGACAGGATCGATGTAGAAATCGCCGATCGGGCAATAGAGGCCCTGCGGCATGGGGCGGAGCAGCGCTTCGGGGTTCATGACCGGAAATGTAGCGGCTTTTCCTCCGCTGACCAGTAGCCCAAGTTTCCTATCAATGAACCTTGGTATTAGAGGCTGCGCTGGCGCGGACCTCCGACGGAACTGCGCACCACGAGATCCGGCATGACAAGGATTTCCTGATCCTCCGGCCTCTCGCCGCCAAGAAGGGCGAGCAGCAGCGCCATGGCCTTGCGGCCGATGATGCTGCGAGGCTGGCGGATGGTCGTCAGCGGCGGCTGGGTGAAGCTTGCCTGCGGAATGTCGTCGAAACCGGTGACGGAGAAATCCCCCGGCACGTCATAGCCGCGGGCGGAGAGGCCGAGCATGACGCCGACGGCGGTCTGGTCCGTCGCACACATGAAGGCGGTCGGCAGCGTGTCGCGCATGAAGAGCTGCTCGATCGCCGCGCGCCCGCTCTCGACCGTACCGTCGCCGTCGATGATGATCCGGCGCTTCGGCTCGATACCCGCTGCCTGCATGCCTTCCTCGTATCCTTCCCGCCGGCGCTGATAGGCAAGGCGCGTGCGGCTGTCGCCGATGAAGGCGATGGAGCGGTGGCCGGCGGAGAGAAGATGATCCACGGTCTTGCGGGCGCCGGCGAGATCGTCCACACCCACATAGGGAATGCCGCCATTGAACACCGGCTCGAACACCCCGACGGTCGGCGGAAGCTGCGTGGTCGCGGCCTGGTGGCCGAAGGGCAGCGTGCCGGTGAAGAGGATGAGGCCTGCGGCCTGTCCCGAGTTCAGGAACTTCAGATATTCCATGCCGCGCAGCGGCTCGTTCTGCGTGTGCCCGATCAGCACGCCATAGCCATGGGCCCGCGCCTCGTTCTCGAGGCCGGCCAGGATATGGGAGAAATTGGGATCGCCAATGTCAGGCGCGACCACGAGGATCATGTTGGAGCGGCCGAGTCTCAGGCCCCGCGCCATGGCATTGGTGGTGTAGCCGGTGATCGCAATCGCCTGGTTCACCTTCTGCCGCGTCGAGACGGAGACCTTCTCCGGCGTGTGGATGGCCCGGCTGACGGTGGCGATGGAAACCTGGGCGAGCCGCGCTACTTCCTCGATGGTGGCTGGTGCGGATTGTGACACGTGAAAGGTCCTGAATATGAGCGGCCGGACCATATACAGCCTTCTGCTGGCTGAAAAGCCTTACCGGGCTGCCTGAGAAGAATAGGGCGAATGTAAACCTTTACACGGGCGATGTAAAGGTTTACATCCTTGTATCGGGAAGAGGGACCCGGGAGGAAACCAGCAATGAGCCAGGGTGGCGCGGTCGTCATGGCCGCCAGTCATATCTGCAAGTCCTTTGGCGGCGTGCAGGTGCTTTTCAGCGTCGATTTCGAGCTGAGAAGGGGCGAAGTCCATGCGCTGATGGGCGAAAACGGTGCCGGCAAGTCAACGCTGGTCAAGGTCCTCTCGGGGTTCGAACAGCCGACGTCGGGCCGCATCCTGCTCGACGGTCAGGAAGTGCACTTCGCCAACAATCGCGCTGCCGAGGCTGCGGGCATCGTGCTCATTCACCAGGAATTCAATCTAGCCGAACATCTAACGGTCACCGAAAGCATGTTCCTCGGCCGCGAGATCACCCATTTCGGCATTCTCGACCGCAAGACCATGCGTGCAAGGACGCGCGAGATCCTCGATACGCTGGGGTCGCACGTCCACGAAAATGCACTGATTTCCTCGCTCTCCGTCGCCGACAAGCAGATGGTCGAGATCGCCAAGGCCATCAGCCGCGAGGCGCGCGTCGTCTTCATGGACGAGCCGACCGCCGTTCTCTCGCGGGAAGAGACCCGCATCCTCTTCGACCAAGTGCGCCGCCTGCGCGCTGAAGGCACCAGCTTCGTCTTCGTCTCGCACAAGCTGGACGAGGTGATGGAGCTTGCCGACCGCGTGACCGTGCTGCGCGACGGCCAGTGGGTGAAGACCGCCGATGCCGCCGATCTCGATGGCGAAACCATCGCCCAGCTGATGGTGGGGCGCGAGCTTTCGAGCCTCTACCCGGCCAAGCACGAGCCCGACGTGGACGAGACGGTGGCGCTTTCCGTGCGGGATCTTTCAACCGGCTATGTCAAGAATGCGAGCTTCGAAGTCCGCAAGGGCGAGGTCTTCGGTTTCTCCGGCCTGATCGGTTCCGGCCGCTCCGAGCTGATGGAGGCGATTGCGGGCATTCGCGCGCGTCTCTCGGGCGAGGTCGAGGTCTATGGCAAGCCGCTTGCCGCCCACGACGTCCGCGCTGCCAACCAGGCCGGGCTCGCCTACATGACCAAGGACCGCAAGGGCAAGGGGCTTCTGCTCCTCGAAGGCATGACGACGAACCTGACGCTGCAGTCGCTGGAAAGGCACGGTTCGCTGCTCTACCTCGATCCGAAGAGCGAGTCGGAGGCCATGCAGAAGGCCCGCCGCCGCTTCGACATCCGCGTCCGCGACGGCAATGTGGTGGCCGGCCGCATGTCCGGCGGCAACCAGCAGAAGCTGCTCCTCGCCAAGGTCATGGAAACCGATCCCCGCATCGTCATCATCGACGAGCCGACCCGCGGCATCGACGTCGGCGCCAAGCAGCAGATCTATCATTTCATCTCGTCGCTTGCCCGCGACGGCTGGTCGATCATCGTGGTTTCTTCCGAAATGCCAGAGATCATCGGGCTCTGTACGCGGGTGGCCGTGATGCGCGAGGGCAGGCTCGCCGGCATTCTCGAAGGCGACGAGATCAACGAGCAGGAAATCATGCGCTATGCCGCCGGCCTCAAGCGCCGCGACGGCGCGGCCGCAGCCATGACGGCAAGCGCCTGAGAACAAGAACGACGGGACCGGGCATGCGCCGGGAGGGCGGCACCCAGGGTCCGAAGCATTACGGGGAGAGCGTTTCACCATGAGCATGAATTCTGACATCAAGGACAAGGCCCGCACGAGCCGCTCCTGGCGGGACGTGGATCTGCGCGCCGTCGCCCCCTTTGCGGCACTTGCCCTGCTGCTCATCGTCGGCGCATTGGTCAATCCGAACTTCATCGGGATCTCGAACCTCGCCAACGTCGCGACGCGCAGCGCCTTCATCGCGATCATCGCGGTCGGAGCGACCTTCGTGATTTCCGCCGGCGATCTCGACCTCTCTGTTGGTTCCATGGTCGCGTTCGTTGCGAGCCTCATGATTCTCTTCATGAATTCGGGCGCGGTCGCCGATCCCACCATGGCCGTCGTCGCGGCGATCGTGCTCACCATCCTTGCCGGGGCCGCCTGCGGTCTCGTCAACGGGCTCATCACCACGGTCGGGCGGATCGAACCCTTCATCGCCACGCTCGGCACCATGGGCATCTATCGCGGCCTGACTACCTGGCTCAGCCAGGGCGGTGCGATCACGCTGAAATCGCCTGACATGCAGAACATGGTGCGCCCTGCCTATTTCGGGAACGTGCTCGGCCTGCCGGTGCCGATCGTGGTCATCCTCGTCGTCACCATCATCGCGGCCTTCATTCTCTACCGCACGCGCTATGGCCGGCATGTGGTGGCCGTCGGCTCGTCCAGCGACGTCGCCCGCTATTCGGGGATTGCGGTCAACCGGGTGCGCGTCATCGCCTTCGTGATCCAGGGCCTCTGCGTGGCGATCACCGTGCTGCTCTACGTGCCGCGCCTCGGCTCCACTTCGGCCACGACAGGCATCCTCTGGGAGCTGCAGGCAATCACCGCCGTCGTCGTGGGCGGTACCGCCCTCAAGGGTGGTGCGGGCCGCGTCTGGGGCACGATCTGCGGCGCCTTCATTCTGGAACTGGTCGGCAACATCATGCTGCTCTCCAATTTCATCAGCGAATACCTGATCGGCGCCATCCAGGGCTCGATCATCATCATCGCGATGCTCGTCCAGCGTTCGCTCGTTCGAAAGTCGTGAGCCGGTCCGGGAGGTTCGGCAGTCAGTCCCCGAAGGGGAAAACCAAACTGTGGAGGAGAACACAATGTTCAGGAAAATAGCAGGCTTGGCGGCAATCGCCATGTTGGGGCTCGCAAGTGCCGCCTATGCTCAGGATGCAAAGACCATCGGCGTCTCGATCCCCGCCGCCGACCACGGCTGGACCGCGGGCGTCGTCTACCATGCCCAGCGCGTGGCTGACCTCCTGATGAAGGAGCATCCCGGTCTCAAGGTGGTCGTCAAGACCTCGCCGGATCCGGCAAGCCAGGCGAACGCGCTGCAGGACCTCGAGACCCAGGGCCTCGACGCGCTGGTCATCCTGCCGACCGATCCGGATCCGCTCGTCAACGCGATCAAGGAAGTGAAGTCCAAGGGCACCTTCGTGTCGATCGTCGACCGCGCTCCGAGCGTCATGGACGATAGCGTCCGCGATCTCTATGTCGCCGGCAACAACCCGGCGCTCGGTGAAGTCGCCGGCAACTACATCAAGGCGACGACGCCGGATGCCCAGGTCGTCGTGATCCGCGGCCTGCCGATCCCGATCGACCAGCAGCGCCAGGACGGCTTCGACAAGGCGATTGCCGGCTCGAACGTCAAGATCCTCGACCGCCAGTTCGGCAACTGGAACCGCGACGATGCCTTCAAGGTCATGCAGGACTACCTGACCAAGTTCGACAAGATCGACGTGGTCTGGTGCCAGGACGACGACATGGCTGTCGGCGTGCTGCAGGCGATCGAGCAGTCCGGCCGCAAGGACATCAAATACGTGGTCGGCGGCGCCGGCTCCAAGGACATGATCAAGAAGGTCCAGGACGGCGACGCGATGATCCCGGTCGACGTGCTATATCCGCCGGCAATGGTGGGTACTGCCATGGAACTGACGGCAGCTGCCCTTTACGACCAAGTCCCGGTCCGCGGCACCTACACGCTCGATGCGACGCTGGTAACCAAGGACAATGCGAAGGATTTCTACTTCCCGGACTCGCCGTTCTGAGCCTATAAATCGATTTGAGGACAGGAGAGCGCCCGGCTTCGGGCGCTCTTTTCAAAGAAAAGCCATGGGAGGAATGAGATGAAGACGATCAAGGGACCGGCCCTTTTCCTGGCGCAGTTCGCAGGCGATGCCGCGCCGTTCAACAGCTGGAAAGACATCACCCGTTGGGCCGCCGATTGCGGCTACAAGGGCGTGCAGGTGCCGAGCTGGGACGGCCGGCTGATCGACCTCAGGAAGGCCGCGGAATCGAAGGCCTATTGCGAAGAGTTCGCGGGCGTCGCGCGTGAGAACGGTGTCGAGATCACGGAACTTTCCACCCACCTCCAGGGCCAGCTGGTGGCCGTTCATCCTGCCTATGACGAAGCCTTCGACGGCTTTGCCGCACCTGAAGTCCGCGGCAATCCGAAGGCGCGGCAGGAATGGGCCGTCGAGCAGGTGAAGCTCTGCCTCACGGCTTCCAGGAACCTCGGGCTCACCGCCATGGCCTCCTTCTCGGGCGCGCTGGCCTGGCCTTACATCTACCCTTGGCCGCAACGCCCCGCCGGCCTCGTCGAGACCGCCTTCGACGAACTCGCCCGCCGCTGGAAACCGATCCTCGACCATGCCGAAGACTGCGGTGTCGACGTTTGCTACGAGATCCACCCCGGCGAAGACCTGCATGATGGCGTGACCTACGAGATGTTCCTGGAGCGCGTCGGCAACCATGCGCGCGCCAACATGCTCTACGATCCCTCGCATTACGTGCTGCAATGCCTCGACTATCTGGATCACATCGACATCTATCACGACCGCATCAAGATGTTCCACGTCAAGGATGCCGAGTTCAACCCGACCGGACGCCAGGGCGTCTATGGCGGCTTCCAGTCCTGGGTGAACCGGGCCGGCCGCTTCCGCTCGCCGGGCGACGGGCAGGTGGATTTCGGCTCTATCTTCTCCAAGCTCACGGCGCATGACTTCGACGGCTGGGCCGTGGTGGAATGGGAATGCTGCCTGAAGCATCCGGAAGACGGTGCCCGCGAGGGCGCTGACTTCGTGAAGAGCCACATCATCCGCGTCACGGAAAAGGCCTTCGACGATTTCGCCGATGCCGGGACGGACGAGGCTGCAAACCGCCGCATGCTCGGCATCTGACACTTCGGGAGGGAGGGAATTCATGGCTATCGAAGGAACGACCGAAAAGCGCGAGCCGCGCATCCGGCTTGGTATGGTGGGCGGCGGTTCCGGCGCCTTCATCGGCGCGGTACACCGGATCGCGGCCCGCATCGACGACCACTACGAGCTGGTTGCGGGGGCGCTCTCCTCGACGCCGGAGAAGGCCCGCCAGTCGGGCGCCGAGCTCGGCCTCGACCCTGCGCGTACCTATGACGACTTCAAGGCGATGGCGATCCGCGAGGCGAAGCTCAAGAACGGCATCGAGGCGGTGTCGATCGTCACGCCAAACCACATGCACTATCCGGCTGCCAAGGAGTTCCTGCGCCGCGGAATCCACGTCATCTGCGACAAGCCGCTGACGTCGAATCTCTCGGACGCGAAGAAGCTCCTGAAGGTTGCGCAGGAATCGGATGCGCTCTTCATCCTGACCCACAACTACACCGGCTATCCGATGGTCCGGCAGGCGCGGGAAATGGTGGCAAGCGGCGAGCTTGGCGAGATCAGGGTCGTCCAGGTCGAATATCCGCAGGACTGGCTGGCGGAACCGATCGAGCAGACCGGACAGAAGCAGGCGGCATGGAGAACGGACCCCAAGCAATCCGGCGCCGGCGGCTCCACGGGGGATATCGGCACGCATGCCTATAACCTCGCCGGCTTCGTGACCGGCCTCGAGCTCAAGGAACTGGCCGCCGACGTGCATACCTTCGTCAAGGGCCGTCAGCTCGACGACAACGCCCATGTCATGCTGCGCTACAAGGGTGGCGCCAAGGGCATGCTCTGGTGCAGCCAGGTGGCGACAGGCCACGAAAATGGGCTGAAGCTCCGCGTCTACGGCACGAAGGGCGGCATCGAATGGGTGCAGGCCGATCCGAACTATCTGTGGTTCACCGAGCTTGGCAAGCCAAGGCAGCTGATCACCCGCAACGGCGCCGGTGCCAATGCCGCAGCTGCCCGGGTGAGCCGTATTCCGAGCGGCCATCCGGAAGGTTACCTGGAAGGCTTTGCCACCATCTATTCGGAAGCCGCGCGGGCGATCATCGCCAAGCGCAAGGGCGAGAAGGTCGATCCCTCGGTGATCTATCCAACGGTCGAGGACGGCGTGAAGGGCGTTGCTTTCGTCGAGGCCTGCATTGCCTCTTCGCGACGCAATGGCGCCTGGGTCAAGCCCTGATCTCCAGAAAGTCAGCCTGATCGAGAAGCCGCTCCGGGAAACCGGGGCGGCTTTTCTGTCTGCGCCGAGACCATTGCGGGATCCGCTGCAATCCCTGGATGAATTCCGGGAACAAAGCTGCTGGAACGACGTTGAGCGGGAAGCAGTGGCGGAGTTTCCCAATGGGTCGTTCAACAATCATCGGACTGGTCGTGATCATCGTCGTGATCCTGATCGCAGTTTTTGCTTTCGGCCCCTTCCGAAGCGGCGCCGGTTCGACGGGCACGCAACCCTCCCCCCACGCCATTGATCAGTCTCCCTAAGGGGATCTGATCCTCCGCTGCCTGCAGC
>CAMFHT010000059.1 GCA_945952245.1 uncultured Rhizobium sp.
GCCGCAAGGGCCGCGTCTACATCATCAACAAGCAGAACCCGCGCTTCAAGGCCCGTCAGGGCTGATTGGCCGGCTTCGGGCCGACCTCAGCGATTTCTGTTGGAAGATCAGCGCATGGCGGGTTATCATACCCGCCATGCGCTTTTTCAGTTTCATCCTCCCGCTCACCATCATCGCCTGCGGCTGTGTCAGCCTTGCGGAAGACGTGCCGCCGCCGCCCGAAGCCAGCGAAGTGCCTGTCATCACCGAGCAGCCGGGCACGGGGGATCTCGGTGAACTCGACACCAAGGCAAAGCTCGATTCGCTGTTTTCGAGACTGAAGCGCGAGAGCGATCCCGAAGCCGCCAAGGGCATTGCCGGCGAGATCCGCAGTGCGCTCACCGAGTCGGGCAGTGCAACGATAGATCTGCTCATGAACCGGGCCGCGGAGGCGATTGCGTCTGAGAAGAAGGCCGCCGCCTTCGACTATCTCGACCAGGTCATCGTTCTCCGGCCCGATTATGCCGAGGGCTGGAACCTGAGAGCCACGCTGCACTACGCGCTCGGCAATACCGCCAAGTCCATGTCCGACATCAGTCATGTGCTGGCACTCGAACCGCGGCACCTGGGCGCGCTTTCCGGCCTTGCGGGCATCCTGACCGCGGAAGGCCGCGACGAGGCGGCGCTGAGGGTCTGGGAGAGCTATCTGAAGCTTTACCCTGTCGACCGGAACGCGCAGGATCAGGCCCGCGACCTCCTTGAAAAACTGGCGGGCAGCCGCACTTAAATCCCTGTCCTTTGCGAGCGGCATCGACCGGCCCAAAATTTGTCGGCATGCGGCGCCATGCCGTGGCGTCGGAGTAACCGCTTGTTGAAGGCCCGCGCCTAAAGCTGGCTGCGCTTTCCGCCCCGCCAGTTCATGAAATAACAGTCGGTACAACATTGCGAGTCGCTGCCATCCTCACCCTCCTCATCGCCGCCCTGCTCTTCGGTCTCGGCCTCTTCACCCATTTCAAGGCGGAGGCGCTGGAGACGGCTGCCCATAATCAGGGTGAGATCATCGATATCGGCGGCATGAAGATGAATGCGCTGCATCTCGCTGCCGGCCCGGATGCGGACCTGCCGCCGCTCCTCTTCATCCATGGTGCAAGCGGTAATCTGCAGGATCCCGGCCAGGCTTTCATCAAGCCGCTGATGGGTCGCGCCGAAATGCTGTTCGTCGATCGCCCAGGCCATGGCTTCTCCGATCGGGGCGGGCCGGAAAATGCCTTTCCGGATGGGCAGGCCGACAAGATCGCCAGGGTCATGGACCATTACGGCATGAGCCAGGCGATCGTGGTCGCCCATTCCTTCGGCGGTTCGATTGCCGCAAGCCTCGCGCTCCAGCACCCGGAGAAGGTGAAGGGCCTCGTCTTCCTCTCCGCCGCCACGCATCCCTGGCCGGGCGGTGTCGGCTGGTACTACCGAGTCGCCTCGACCCCGGTGGTCGGCTGGCTCTTCACCCACTTCGTCTCGCTGCCGGCGGGGCTGATGCAGCTGACCTCGGGCGCGGAATCGGTCTTCTACCCGAACCCCATGCCGGAGGGCTATGTCGAAAAGAGCCTCATCCCGCTCATCCTCCGGCCTGCCACCTTCCGCAACAATGCGGAGGACGTGGTGAACCTGCATGATTATGTGAGCCGAATCTCCGCTCACTATCCCGAGATCAAGGCCCCGACCGTGATCATCACCGGCGATGCCGATGGCATCGTTCTGCCGAACATCCACTCCACCGGTCTCGCGCGGGACATCAAGGGCTCGGAGCTCGTCTGGGTACACGGCATGGGCCACAAGCCCGACTATGTCGCCACAGACCTCTGCATCGCGGCCATCGAAAAGCTCGCAGGCCAGCCGCGGGACCTGCAGGCCAAGGCGAGGGAGGTCGAGGCGCGGCTGGCGCGGACGGCAGTGAAGCCCACTCTCACCACTGGCGGCTGACGTTGCTCAAACCGTCGTAGACCTCATCCGCGGAGAGAAGCGGACATTTCAGGTTAAATGCAGTTGCTGCAAGAAGGCGGTCGAAGGGGTCCCGGTGACCCCAGTCCATCAAGGCCGCCTGCATACAGATCTCGGGCGTCAGTGGTGCGGCGCGCCCTCCCTGCTCTTCCAGAAGCGACGGCAGACACTCTGCCCATGGCTGCATTTCCGGCCATTTGCCGATCCGCACCTTCTGTCCGATTTCGAAGAAGCTGATGGGGCTGACATAGACGACTTCCGCGAGCGACAATGCCGCAAGCGCTGCGTCCGAAAGCCGCTCGTCACCCGTCAGCGACCAGGCCCAGGCATGGGTATCGAGCAGGACTGCGCTCACCGGTCGCCTTCCCAAAGGCCAAGTTCGTCAGTCTCCAGGGGCTCCAGGAAGTCCGGCGCGGGTTGCTTGAGCGAGTCCTTCAGAATGCCGACCGTGAAGCGCGCGGGCGTGATCGGTACGATGCGCGCGACCGGCGTCTTTCCCTTGGCGATGATGACCTCCTCGCCCGCGCTTGCCGCTTCGATGAGTTTGGAGAGATTGGTCTTCGCGGCGTGAATGGTCACCTGCATGGTGGCCTCCTTAGCTAAGTTAGCTAAAGATAGCATCTGTTTGAGGATTTTTCCAGACCTGCATCCTTCACCGCAGGCTCATCATCACAAGGCTTGACCCCACCGTCAGCGCGAAGCCGCCGATGATCGCCAGTTGAACCCATCGCGCCGGAGGCTGTCCCCTGCGGCTCGCGCGCCAGGCGCGGACCAGAAACACGAGAGATATCGCCCCCGGCAGCACGATGGCCGCAACCAGCGGGCCGAGCACGATCAGGAGATCGCGGAGCGTGACTTCCTGCGGATCGACGCTGTCGTAGAACAGGGCCGCATTGGCGAGGATCAGCAGCAGGACAAAAAGAAAAGCGGCAAGGGCCAGCGCCATTGCCGCTTTTATGATCCAGTCGATCGGCTTGAGAATAGCGATCGGCGCCTCTCCTCAGATGCCGCTCAGGCCATCGGAACCGATATAGGCGATGCGCAGCATGTTGGTGGCGCCGGGCGTGCCGAGCGGAACGCCGGCCGAGATGATGATGCGGTCTCCGGGCTTTCCGAACCCCTCGCCGCAGACTATGCGGCAGGCGCGGTTCACCATGTCGTCCAGATCGGTCGCATCCTGCGTCACCACGCAGTGCAGGCCCCAGACGACGGAGAGACGGCGGGCCGTCTGCACGATCGGCGAGAGCGCCAGGATCGGCACCTGCGGACGCTCGCGCGAGGCGCGAAGGCCCGTCGTGCCCGAGGACGTGTAGGTGACGATGGCCGAGAGCTTCAGCGTTTCGGCGATCTGGCGTGCGGCGAGCGAGATGGCGTCTGCGCCGGTCGCTTCCGGCTGCGGGCGCTGGGCGTAGATGATCCCGGGATAGTGCGGGTCGCGCTCGATGGTCGAGGCGATGGAGGCCATGGTGGACACGGCTTCGACGGGATATTCGCCCGAGGCCGATTCGGCCGAGAGCATGACGGCATCGGCGCCTTCGAACACGGCGGTCGCGACGTCGGAGACTTCGGCGCGGGTCGGCACCGGGGCCGAGATCATGGATTCGAGCATCTGGGTTGCCACGACCACCGGCTTGCCGGCGCGTCGGCAGGCGCGGATCAGCTGCTTCTGCAGGCCGGGCACCGATTCCAGCGGCATTTCCACGCCGAGATCGCCGCGGGCGACCATGAGCGCGTCGGAAAGTTCGATGATTTCCTCGATCCGCTCGATCGCCTGCGGCTTCTCGATCTTGGACATGAGGCCGACGCGGCCGCGGGCGATCTTGCGCACTTCGGCGAGATCCTCCGGGCGCTGGATGAAGGAGAGCGCCACCCAGTCCACGTCGTCGACGGCGAGAACGGCGTCGAGGTCGGCGCGGTCCTTGTCGGTGAGGGCGCCGACCGGCAGCAGCGTATCCGGCAGGCTCACGCCCTTCTTGTCGGAGATCTTGGTGCCGGCAACCACGGTGCAGACGATCGACTTGCCGTCACACTGTTCGGCGCGAAGCGCCAGCTTGCCGTCGTCGATCAGCAGGCGATGGCCGGGCTTCACGGCCTCGAGGATTTCCGGATGCGGAAGGTAGACGCGCTTGTCGTCACCAGGGGCATCGTTGTTGTCGAGCGTGAAGGTCTGGCCGACCTTGAGGTCCACCTTGGTGTTGGCAAACTTGCCGACGCGGAGCTTTGGCCCCTGCAGGTCGGCGAGAATGCCGATCGGGCGGCCGCAGCGGGCCTCGACGGCGCGGATGCGGGTCACCAGCGTGCGCATCAGGTCATGGCTCGCATGGCTCATGTTGATGCGGAAGAGGTCTGCGCCCGCTTCGTGCAGCTTCTGGATCATGTCCTCCTCGCCCGAAGCCGGGCCGAGGGTGGCGAGGATTTTGACTTTGCGGTTACGCTTCATTGTTTCTGGCTTTCCTGGCTGCCGGAGGCATCGTTCAGCTGTACCATCCAGCTTGCCTGACGACCTGTGTCATATTCCTTGAAGCCCATTTGCAAGTAGCCGCGCTTGAAACAATCGTTCACGCCGGCGATCTTGAACTTGTCCTGGGCCACGCACATCTTGATGTCGCCGGTCCACCGCCCGCCGCGGGCAGCGTCCTCGGCGTAGAGATAGTAGTAACGGGATTGGAGCTTGCCCTCGACGAGGGTGGCGCATGTGGTGGCCGGGATCTGCCACCATCCTTCCGTCGTCCAGCCCTCTTTCGCACGATAGCCGATCGCCACGCCCACGAGGTTCTGCGTGCTGTTGCAGACACGGAAATCCGCATGCGCCATGTCAGCGACACCGATCACGCCCGCGGCCGTGCCGAGGGCGAGCAGGAGCCCGATTTTGGTGTGTTTTTTCGTGGACACGGCTTCCGGTGGAATTCCATGAGAGAGAGCTGTCATTGCCTTCTTGCGACGCCAGAACGGGAAAGTCAACGGAACCATGCCCCCAATTTCAATCGATTGTATCCTGAACGGCCCATCTTGGTCACCGCCCTGGCCCGCACTCGCGGGCGCGCGGAGCATCGCGGCGATTAATGGCAGAAAAATGCTGCCGGCCATCAAAAACTCCGTTTCCCCACTGCCTTCTCGGCTCGGTCGGCGGCGAGACATGGTTGCGCCCGCCGCATCCCCATGCGATCACGAGAGCAGTTTCCAATATCGCGGATGACCATGCAAGACCCTCGACCGCATTCCGGACCCGGCGATTACGCCCCCTTCGAGATCATTCCGGGAGCGCCGGGCGCGAGCCTCGTTCTTCTCGCCGATCATGCCACCAACATCGTGCCCGAGCCTTACGGCGATCTCGGCCTGCCGGAAAGCGCCTTCCGCCGCCACATCGCCTATGACATCGGTGTCGAGGCGCTGACCCGGGATCTCGCCGCCCGCCTCGGCTGCCCCGCCGTGCTCTCCCGCTTCTCCCGCCTGCTGATCGACCCGAATCGCGGCGAGGACGATCCGACACTGATCATGAAGATATCAGATGGCGCGATCGTGAAGGGCAATCATCCGATCACCGAGGAAGAGTGGCACAACCGCATCCGCCGCTTCCACCGCCCCTATCACGACGCCATTGCCTCCGTGCTGACGGAAATGCAGGCCGAAAACGGCACAGTGCCGCTCGTGCTGTCGCTGCATTCGTTCACGCCGTTCTGGAAAGGTGTTGCCCGCCCCTGGCACGCCGCCGTGCTCTGGGACAGCGATGGCCGGGCGGCGCTGCCGCTCATCGATGCGCTGCGCCTTTCCGGCGGCCTGACCATCGGCGACAACGAACCCTATGACGGGGCGCTGAAGGGCGACACACTCTACCGGCACTGCATGGTGACGGGCATGCCGCATGCGCTTCTCGAAGTCCGCCAGGACCTGATCGGCGACGAGGCGGGTGTTTCGGCCTGGGCGGAGCGGCTGGAGCCGATCTTCCGCGCCCTGGACGAGAACCCCGCCCTCCACGAAGCCCGCATCTTCCCCTCGCGCACCGGGCCCTACTGAGGAGAACGGGCAAAGACCGCCCTCGCCGCCCGAAAGGCAGCGAGGGGGACTTGATTTTGCCGCAAGTTCTGGGCAGGTCATCCGCGGACAAGAACACCCTGCCGGCGGCCCGTTCCGCTACGGCTCCAGTTGAAGGAACGAGAGATGGACGAACAGAACACCGTCGAAAACGTCGCCGCCGCCGAACTGCGCCAGTTCATCGAGCGCATCGAACGCCTCGAGGAAGAAAAGCAGACGATCGCCGACGACATCAAGGACGTCTACGGCGAAGCCAAGGGCCGCGGTTACGACACCAAGGCCATGAAGACCATCATCCGCCTGCGCAAGAAGGATGCCAACGAGCGCATCGAGGAAGAAACCATCCTGCAGACCTACATGGCTGCGCTCGGGATGGAGTGATCCGGGTCTGTTCCGAAGCGAGTATATCTTGATCGCATGTGGCTCGGGGATTTCGCACCGACATCTCCGGTAAGCCCCTGATTCCTGCCCGACCGCTAGCCCTGTTTCTGCTTCTCAGATTGGATCAAAAATCTAATCCCTCAGCTGATTGTCACACCTGCTACATTCCTCGCAGGTTGGCATAGCATCTGTGGGTCCTACCCGACGTCATCCTTTTCACGGCAACACAGTCGCGCGATCCCTGGTCTTAGGTCTTTCTGCCTATGCCGATTGTCCGGTCCAAACGGGGTGCAGTTCACGATGCCATCAAGGCTGCCCATTTCCCGACGGGATTTGCGCAGCACCACGCATGGCAACACGGAACGCTTCATCATAGTTGACGCCCCTTGCCTCCCAGGGGGCTGCTTTCTTGTTGGAGTACAATTGCCACTTTGCCACCCATCCAAGGTCGGCATCGCTCCAAATCAGGCTTCCACGAAGCACGCTTTCGTTCGAGGAAAGCGGATCATTTTCAGCGGCTGGAAAGGCAATTTCCATGGCGATCGGTCGCGCAGCGTTTTCGAATGCCACACGCATGTCCTCGTCGCGGTCATTGTCTTGGGTCACACGATAGCTCTTTCCGTTACGTTCAACATCCAGGAGAACCAGCATCCTGGGCCGCAGCGCCAGCCACGGTCTGCTCCCGAGCATTGCTAGCAAACGATCGACCACGTCCCTGTCATAGTAGCAGGTGAGATCATGGGGGCGGTCATACGTACCCTGTTCGTCATGGACAGGCTTTCCAGCCAGCCTGTCTCTATAGGAGAACGAGCGAACAAAACTGCCCGCGCTCGACAACAAGTTTCTCATCTCTGATCGCTTTAGCAGTCGCTGGTCGCCGGATACACGCAGGATGACGTTGCCGAGGCAGTCCCTGAAGCCTGGCTGCCTGTTCTTCTCCCCGGTTCCCGTCACGATGGCCTTTGCCGTGTACAGCCTTTCCAGCCCCTCTCCGGCTTCCGCCCCCGTAGCGAGAAATTGCAAAATTGCGAAGACGACCAGAATGGTGGCGCGTTTCATGACACGTCCTTTTAAAACTTGCAGTCACGCGACGTAACCTTTTAAATAGTTACATCTGTTTCGGCATTTTGCAACCGCTCGAGCGATAGTGGCAGACCTGTCGTAGGGGGGTGTCAATCAGTCCCGAAATGAGGATCGGAGAGTGGCCAATGCAATCGAAGAATCCGGAAGGCGTCACGGTTGGAGCCTACACGCCGGTGGATGCTCCGGAATGGGTGTCGCTGATCAACACGATCAGAACGAATCCGATGTCGCTTGAGCAATTTACCGAACGAGAGGCTCTCGTTGAATGGCCGAAACCCCTTGCCAGGCTTGTGTGCAGAACCGGCGGCGGCATAGTTGCCATCGGCCAGCTGAATTCGTCACCTTATGTCCCTGACTGCTTTGCCAGGCTGGACATGGTCGTCTCGGAGAAATGGCGTTGCCGGGGGATTGGATCCGGGTTGCTTGACGCCTTGGAGCATGAAGCCAGGCGGCAAGAGCTTTCCGGCCTTTACTGCGAAGGCGCAGAGCATCATCGAGAAACCGTTCTGTGGCTTCTTCGCAGAGGTTTCGAGATTTTCAGACGTCGTCGCGAAAGTCGCCTTCTTCTGGATAAAGATAATTCATCTGCGCAAATCCTTCACCGACTTCCCGCAACTGTCGTGACAGTGAGCTTTCCGGACAGTCAACTCGGCAGCGAGCAGCTCCTCCAGTTCATTGGGGCCCGCCTTCAGGAAACCCCTGATCTCGAAGGCCTGCCCGCGTGGTCTTCGGAACAACTGCACGCGATCTTCCTGGAGAACCCGGCTGCGCCAAAGGACTGGATCGTTCTCGCGATGGCCGCAGACCAGCCGGTCGGTGTGGGAGTGATGCAGGAGCAGGGTAACGAGGCCTACATCTACTTCGTGGGCGTCGATTCCCACTTTCGAGCCTCATCGGTCGGGACGGCAATCCTGTCCGAACTGGTGAACAGGGCAAAGCGTCGCGGATTCAAGGCCGTCAACATCGACAACATGGAAAGCAATATCGCAGCCCTTCGGCTTACCGAGAAGCTTGGGTTCATGCCCATCAGGAAGCGCATCGAGTTTCGCAAGAGCTTGTGATGTCAATTCCAGTGCCGAGATAGCCCAGCCGCGAGCGCATCACCCGGTTCGTTCAGCGGCGAAGCGGGAACGAAACTGCTTTACCTTGGCACGGTTGCCGCAGCTATCCATCGAGCACCAGCGGCGAGGTTTCGATCGGCTGGTGTTCAGGAAAAATCCACCGCATGGATCACCTTCGCATTGACCGATCTGCCGCTCCACCGGAATGGCATGAAGGCTGGCGATGGCCAGAGCCAGACGCGCCAGGGGAAGTCGCAGGCTTCGTCCATCGGCCTTGATTGATGGGTCCATAAGCAGCGGCATTTCCGCCAGGAGGTCTGAGAGCATCGCCGTCAATGGCGCCGGAAGCCTTGGAGTGTCTCGAGGCTCCCTTGCGCCCAACGACAGGGATAGATGCTCCCGCCAAAGCCCCCTGAGAGCCAATGCCTGCGCATGCGCGTCCTGAGCACCAACGGGATCTGCTGTCGCAAGTAGGGTCACCGCGTCACGTTCCGCATTCTGAAGAAGACCTGCGGGAACCGACCAGTCCACGAGGCTTACATAGTCGGGAATGAAGTCCACTTCGCGGCCACTGCGCCAATGCAAAGAATTAGCGAAATCCAGAGCAGGGTCACCCGCAAGCATTCTCATTCGCCCGATCGATGACGTGTATGCGCGGACCGTCACTGCTATGCCCTTTCCAAATCCTGTGTAACCATTTAAATAGTTACGACTCGCTGTGCAAGCTGCTCACCGAGCAAAGAGGAGATATCATGGCCACGCTCGTATTTGGAATGAACATGTCGCTCGACGGTTATGTGGATCATCTGCGGTTTCCCTCCGCTCCAAAGCCTGGCCTGTTCCAGGAGTTTATCCGACAGACACAGGGCCTTGCCGGCAGCCTTTATGGCCGGCATCTCTACGAAGCGATGGCCTACTGGGACGATGACCATGAGGAGTGGGATGACGCGCAACGCGCATTCGCAGCCGCATGGCGCAAGTCGCATAAATGGGTCGTTTCAAAAACTCTTGAGAGTGTGGGACCGAATGCAAACCTTCTCGGCCCAGACGTCGAAAGCGAAATCAGGCGACTGAAGCGGGACGTGGAGGGCGAGATTGAAGTGGGCGGACCGGAACTTGCGCACGCGCTTACCGGATGGGGTTTGATCGACCAATACCGCATCTATCTCCATCCGGTGGTGCTCGGACACGGCAAACCGTTCTTCTCCGGCCCACGGCCGCCGCTACGCCTGATCAGCAGCGATCGCTTCGAGGGCGACGTCATACGGCTGACATACGCACCAGCTTGATCGGCAGGTGAGAACTGCAGAGAGCGGGATCTTCGCGGGCCCGCCGTTAGCGCGTGAGCCGTGGGCTTGGCCGTTCGCGGCCCTTGAGTTGCAGTTGATTGAGCAGATCGATTCCCACCGCATCGGACAGAATGCGCCGAATGACATCGATATGGCCCGCCGTGAAGACAATCGATGAAATCGCTCCGTCCGAAGACCTTGAAAAATCCGCATCACGTCCAATAAGTATTGACTAATTGGTTAGTTGATACTAATGATTTTTTCATGATCCAAGACGAACATGTCAACACCATCATGCGGGCCCTTGCCGATCCGACGCGGCGGAAGGTCTATGAGCGCATTGCGACCACGGAGGAAATCACCGTGGCCGAGCTGACGCGCGGAAGCGGCGTGACGCAAGGGGCGGTATCCCAGCATCTCAAGACCCTGCGGCTTGCCGGTCTCGTTGCGGAAAGACCCGAGGGGCGGAACGTCTACTACCGGGCGGAGCCCCAGGGCCTGGCACCGCTTGCCGGGTGGATGAGCCACTACGACGCTTTCTGGCGTGAGCGGTTTGGCAAGATCCGGGACATTCTCAAGGAGATCGACACTTGACGGACACCGCAGCCGCCAACACTGGGTCCCAGACCCGAAGCATTGTCGTGGAGGAGGTCTTTCCGCACGCACCCGAGCTGGTCTGGAAGGTGCTTACAGATGGAGAACTGATCACCCGCGTGCTGATGCCGCCCTCGGGTTTTGCGCCCGTACCCGGCACGCAATTCACCTTTCGGACGAAGCCCGCCGGTCGATGGGACGGCACGATCCAATGCCAGGTTCTCGAAGTCGTGCCCTGCGAAAAGCTCGTCTACTCCTGGAAGGGCGGGCATGCGGACAACATCGGTTACGGCTCTCTTCTCGACACGATCGTCACCTGGTCGCTCTCGCCAGCCGCTGACGGCGCGACCCGGCTGCGGCTGGAACATGGCGGCTTCGAATTGCCGCGAAACGAAACGGCCTTCACCACGATGAGCGGTGGCTGGAAAACGGTGGTGCCGCGCATCGCGCCGCTGCTTGACGAATTTGACTGAAGAGATCGCGGAGAGATCCTATCATGACACTTTCCTATTGCGGTGGCTGCGCCTGTGGCGCCTTGCGCTATGAGGTGACCGGTCAGCCGGTCGCCATGCTCCATTGCCAATGCCGCCAGTGCCAGCGCGAAAGCGGCACCGGGCATCAGTCGCACATGGTCTTCATGGCCGCCAACGTCACAGTTTCGGGCAACGCTTCGGAATGGGACCTTACCGGCGATGGCGGAACGCTCAAGCGCCGTGCCTTCTGCCCGACCTGCGGCTCGCCGGTGTTCATGACATTCCCCAACGCCCCAGACATCGTCATTCTGCGCCCGGCCAGTCTCGATGAGCCCCAGCTCTTCACACCGGCCATGGTCACCTGGACCGATGCGGCGCAGCCCTGGGACCACGTTGACAGCGCGCTGGTTCACCATGCACGCATGCCGCCTCGGGACTGAGAAGACGCGCGTCCCTGCTTAAACTGAAAAACCCCGCTTCGACAAAGCGGGGTTTGAAAAGGATCAGACTGTCAAATCTCAGTTGAAGCGGCCCGGGTCGATGTCCGCGGCCTTGGAGAAGCCGGTGGTGACGGGGGCAGCGGGCTGGGCGCGCATGGCGAGGCTGACGAAGCGCGGCGCCTTGACCTTGCCGGACATGGTGCTGGTCAGCGCGTTGCCGACCGCCCATTTGGCGAGCATCTCGCCGGTCAGCGCCTTGCCCATGCTTTCGGCGACGACGGCTGCATCCTTGGAGGTCGGGCGGCCCGCCTTGATGGGCTGGCCCTTGGCAAGCGGGGTCGCATCGGCGGCGGCCTTGGCTGCCGGTTGGGCCGGCTGCTGCTCGTCGAAGATCGCGGCGAAGTCGGGTGCGGATGCATCCTTCTGGCCTTCGAGAGCGGCGACTTCTTCCTCGTCCTCGCCTTCGTCGGTCGTATAGGGCTCGTTCGGATCGGCAGCGGCGGTTTCCGTCGTCTGCTCTTCCGCCGGCACTGCGCCCACTTCCGGAACGGTCGGGACGGGGCCTGCAGCGGCGGCTGCCGTCACGGGGCCAGCCTCGGCACTGTTCTTGTCGAGCGCTGCAGCGGCATCCGGCGAGAGCGCTGCCTGTTCGGCCTCGTCCGCATCGGTCTCCGCAGCGCCATCGGCCTTGGCAAGGAGGGCCTCGGCGCCGGAGGGGCGGCTCACGGGAACCGGAACGGCTGCCATCTCGGGCGACTGTTCGGGCATGGTGAGGGCTGCGGTCTGGATCTCCGCCTCGCCCGCCTGCGGGCGCTTTCCGAGAAGGGTGGGAACGGGAATGTTGTAGGCCTGGAGATCCGGGAAGTCCTGGTCCGCCGGGGCCGGTGCTCCGGCGGCAGCGGCAAGCGCGGCAGCGGAGGCGGTCTCGGCCTGCGGTTCGACGAGTGCGGCCGCGACGCCGCTATTGCCCACCTGATCGTTGAGCGCGGGACGGCCGAGCGGGATCGGCGCATTGATCGCCACCTGCGGCTCTTCACCCGCAGCGGCAAGGATCGGCTGGGTCGGCGTCGGGTTGGTCAGAACCTGCTCCTTCGCCTTGGGTGCCGGAGCCGCAGAGGCGATCGCGGTTTCAGCCGGCGCCGTATCCTCTTCCTCGTCAGCACCACCGCCAAAGAGCGCGGCGAAGAAACCCTTCTTCTTCGCGCCGCCGGTATCGGCGATCTCGATGTGAGTCGAGCCGACGCGGCGCTTGTAGTCGGCCATGGCCTCCTGGTAGCCCGGAAGCGGCTTGCCGTCTGCGGGAATGTGAAGCGTGCGGCCATCGGGGAAGAGGCGCACCAGTTCCTGGCGGCTCATGCGCGGCCAGGCGCGAACATTGCCCACGTCCATGTGCACGAAGGGCGAGCCGGAATGGGGGTAGAAGCCGACGCCGCCGACCTGCAGCTTCATGCCGATTTCGCGCAGCTTCGAGAGCTTCACGTCCGGAATGAAATAATCCATGGCCTTGCCGAGGATGTGCTGGCTCTTTTCGGCCACGCCCTTGGTGCGCGAACGCAGCATGCCATTGGTTTCCGGCGAGCGGAAGCCGCAGACCACGTTGATATAGGTGTTGGAGCCGCTGCGGCGGTAGACTTCCCAGATCAGGTCGAACAGGCGAGGGTCCATCTTCGTCGGCTGGTTGCGGCGCCAGTCGCGGAGGAACCGGTTCAGCTGCTGCAGGCCCTGGCGGTCGTAGACGCCATTGCGCTTGAAGGTGATGACGGCCTTTTCGCCGGTATGGACGAAATAGAGCTTGAGGCTCCGCGTCTCCGCATGGGCCGCCATGGAGCTGGCGGCCAGCATCGGGGCGGCCAAAACGCCCAGAAGCATTCCCGTGCCGATCAGGCGTGCCGCACCGGCGGCAACCCGGGCCATGAGGCCCCGTTCGCCACCTTCGCTCCGCGCTGATTTTTCGAAATTGCTCTGCAACTTAAACCTCGTCCCATGCGCTTTTCTGCGCGTGCCCTTCCAGATCACCCGGAATTGCGGTCGCACAATGGCAAATCTGCCACAGTTAGACAACCTCTTCATACATAGTGAACGGTTGACTAACAAGTTCTTTACAATGGGTAACAAATTATGCTTGCACCAGAGTTAACGCCTTGACATGGCGCAAGCATGGCGGGTTTTCGTCGAGAAAACGCCGAAAGGCCGGACAGGGCGTCCGGCCTTGAAAAGATTTCACAATCAGGCCGCGTGAGCAAACGGATCGTCGGGATCGATCCCGTAATCCTTCAGCTTGCGGTAGAGGGTCGAGCGCCCTATCCCCAGCTTGCGTGCCACTTCGCTCATCTGCCCGCGGTAGAATTTCAGCGCGAAGCGGATGAGTTCCTCCTCCACCTCTGCAAGCTTGCGCACCTCGCCCGTCGGGCTGGTGCTGGCAATTGTGGCGATCGGCTGCCGCGCGTTGCGCGCATCGGCCGCGTCCATCTCCCGCACCGGCTCCGGCGCGGGCGGCGGTGCCACGGGTTCGGCAAGCTCGAGGCGCGGCGGGGAGGTGAGCGGCGCGAGATAGCCAGGCACCTGGGCAGCGATCTGCGGGAAATCCGCCTCGCTGAGCTCCTGGCCTTCGGCGAGGACAACGGCGCGGAACATGGCGTTTTCCAGCTGACGGATATTGCCCGGCCAGTCATAGGCGGTGAGCAGCGCCATCGCGGTTCCGGTGATGCCGATGCCGCCCTTGCGCTTCTGCTCGGCCGCGAATCGCTGCAGGAAAACACGCACCAGGTGCGGAATGTCCTCCTTGCGGCGGCGCAGCGCCGGAATGGTGATCGGGAAGACGTTGAGGCGGTAGTAGAGATCCTCGCGGAAGCGTCCGGCCTTCACCTCCTCGATCAGGTCCTTGTTCGTGGCGGAGATCAGCCGCACGTCGACCTTCTGCACCTTGTTGGCACCGACGGTCTCGATCTCGCCCTGCTGCACGGCGCGCAGAAGCTTCACCTGCACCTCGAGCGGCAGATCGCCGATCTCGTCGAGGAACAGCGTGCCGCCGTCGGCATCGGCGAACTTGCCGCTATGGCGCTCGGTCGCGCCGGTGAACGCGCCCTTCTCGTGGCCGAAGAGAATGCTTTCAACGAGATTGTGCGGGATCGCACCACAGTTGACGGTGATGAAGGGCTTTCCGGCCCGGTCGCTCGATGCCTGGATGGCGCGGGCGATCAGCTCCTTGCCTACCCCTGATTCGCCCTCCAGCACGACCGGGATGGAAGAAGACGCTGCCCGCTGCGCGAGCTCCAGCACGCGCAGCATGGCCGGGCTTGCCGAGACGATGTCACCGAAGGTGACAGCGCCGGTGCGGTTGCGCCGTCCGGCACGCGCGCGGGCCTCGCGCTGGTCGAGCTTCAGGGCATTGGCGATGGCGGTCGAGATGCGCTCGGGCGAGACCGGCTTCACCACGAAGTCGAAGGCGCCGGCGCGCATGGCCTGCACGATCGTCTCGATGCCGCTCTGGCCTGTCTGGACGATACAGGGGATCTCGATGCCGTATTCGGCCAGCTGTTCGAGGAACTGCTGGCCATCCATTTCCGGCATGACGAGATCGAGAACGATGACGCGGAACTCGACATTGGCGGCCTTCAGCATTTCGAGGCCGGCGCGGCCGTTTTCGGCGAGATGGGCGATGTTGCCGTGTTTCTCGATGGCCGCCTTCAAGAGACGGCGCTGCACCGGATCATCGTCAACAACAAGAATGTGTGCCGTCACGTCGGGCCTCCAGATGTCAGTGGTCGAGTGTCAAAAGGGTTCAATCTTCGATCCATGAATGACACAGGCGATTGAACATCTCGTTTTGGTAATAGGTCGCTTTTTAGTGAAGTCTTTCCTTTTTCAGACGGGCGCCATGCCTTGCC
>CAMFHT010000060.1 GCA_945952245.1 uncultured Rhizobium sp.
CGTTTTCGGCCTTCAGGAAACCTTCCATGACTTCCTTGCCCTTGGCGCGGGTGAAGTCGCCGGTCTGGCTGCGGGCAATGGAAATGTTGGAGTGGCCGGCAATGGCTTCCTCGAAGCCCTTCTTGCGGTTGATCGCGGGCGTGGAGCCGACGGTGCCCTGCAGCTCGACCACCTTGCACGGCTTGTCACCCACGGTCTTGACGAGCCATTCGCCGGCAACGCGGCCTTCCTTCACCTGGTCCGAAGCGATCGAGGTCAGGTAGAGGTCTTGCGGCGCTTCGACACCGCGGTCGAGGAGCACGACGGGGATATTGGCTTCCTTGGCTTCGCCGAGCACTTCTTCCCAGCCAGTGGCCACGACCGGCGCAACCAGAATCGCATCGACGCCCTGCGCGATGAAGCCGCGGATCGCCTTGATCTGGTTTTCCTGCTTCTGCTGCGCATCGGCAAACTTCAGGGTGATGCCGCGCTTTTCGGCTTCCTTCTTGGTCACCGAGGTTTCGGCTGCGCGCCAGCCGGATTCAGAGCCGATCTGCGAGAAACCGACGGTCATGCCAGCCGCCGAGGCTGCCGAAGAGACGAGCGCTGCCACGCTCGCGCAGAGCGCAAGCTTGAAAAACTTCTTCATGATTTCCTCCCATTGGATCGCCGTCACCTCCATGACGACTGTAATAATTCATAAACATTCGAAGCCGGCTGTAAAGCGTAAAAGTACTATTATATGTGCTGCAATGCAGCATTTATGAGCTGCAGGTGCGAGACGCAAAAGGAAACAGCGCGCCGGCAAGGGCGCGCTGCTCCTGAAAATGGGTGTGTCGAAGAAGTCAGGCGAGCGAGGCTATTGCGGGCTGTCGCCGTTCGCGAATGGTCGCTACCGTGAGCGCCGCGAGCAGGCAGAGCACACCGGCCACGAAGAAGGCGGGCAGATAGGTTTCATAATAGGAGCGCGTGAAGCCGGCTCCAAAGGCTGCGAATGCCGCACCCAGCTGGTGTCCGGCAAAGACCCAGCCGAAGACGAGATTCGCACGGTCGCCAAAGCGCTCCGCCGTCAGCTTCACGGTCGGCGGTACGGTTGCCACCCAGTCGAGACCGTAGAACACGGCGAAGATCGAGAGCTCATAGAAACTGAAATCGGTGAAAGGCAGATAGACGAGCGATAGCCCGCGCAGGCCGTAGTACCAGAAGAGCAGCCAGCGGCTGTCGAACCGATCCGAAAGCCAGCCGGAACCCACCGTGCCGACGAAATCGAAGATGCCGATGGCGGCGAGCATGCCGGCCGCAGTAACGGCGGGCATGCCGTAATCTCCGCAGAGCGAAATGAAATGGGTCTGCACCAGCCCATTCGTGGATGCGCCGCAGACGAAGAAGGTCCCGAAGAGGACCCAGAACGTCGAGGTGCGCGAGGCATCCCGGAGCGCCAGCAGTGGCGAGGCGAGCATGGCGCCGAACCCGAGCGGTGCCGGCGGCGGAGCGAGTTCGCCCTTTGCGCCATAGGGTTTCAGGCCGACATCGGAGGGCCGGTCGCGCATCAGGATCAGCACCAGCACCATGGCAGTTGCGATGAGCGATAGGATCAGGGTAAGCGCCGAGCGCCAGCCATGGTTTTCACTCAGGCTTGCAAGCAGGGGCAGGAAGACCAGCTGCCCGGTCGCCGTGCTCGCGGTGAGCATACCCATGACCAGCCCGCGGCGCTCTGCAAACCAGCGCGTGGCAACTGTCGCGCCGAGAACCAGCGCCGTCATGCCCGTGCCGATACCGACGACGATGCCCCAGAGCAATGCCAGTTGCCAGACCTCGCGCATGAAAAGCGAACCGAAAATTCCCGTGCCGATGATGCCCAGCGCCACGAAGGCCACGCGGCGCATGCCGAAACGGTTGATGAAGGCTGCCGCGAAAGGTCCGAGAAGGCCGAAGAGGACCAGGCGGATGGCGAGCGCAGACGAGATTTCCGCAGCGGACCAGCCGAATTCCTTCTCGAGAGGACCCATCAGGACACCCGGTGCGCCCACTGCGCCCGCGGTCGTCAGCATGACGAGGAAAGTGACGGCGATCACGACCCAGCCATAATGGAGGCCAAGCCTGTGGAAGATACCGGGAAGGCCTGTCAAACCGGAGGAAGGCTGCGTTGGGAGGGGAGACTGGGACACGATCTTTGCCTTTCCGTGTATATACCCGTTTTCGAATTCAGGTTGTGGTTCTGCGCTGCGCTTTCAGAGAGATCGGAGAAGGTCTTCCAGACCTTCGGCCGCGCGGCTGCCGATGCGGCTCTCGATGTTCCGCTGGCACGCCGTCCAGGCAGGCAGGGCCTGATCCAGAACCGCCTTGCCTTCCGGCGACAGGCTGATCAGCTGTTCCCGCTGGTCGTCGCCCTTGCCATAGGTCAGCAGGCCCATGCGCTTCAGCACCTGCACGTTCCGGCCCATTGTCGAGCGCTCCAGTTCGGCCTCGCGGGCAAGATCCGTGAGGTTGATCGCCTTCGTTCTCAGGACGATCTTCATCAGCGAATATTGCGCAACATTGATGCCGAATGGTTTGAGCGCCTCGTCATAGAGGGCCGAGATCTTCCGGGACGCCTTCCGCAATTTTATACAATAGCACTGTGTAGACATAAAACGTGTATATACCCGTATGATAACCTTGGCAAGAGCTTTGCCGATCGGGCAGGCCGCGCGATTGCTGCGCTCAGGGAACACATGCTCTCCGGAAAGGTTAAGCGCCTGTACCAGAAAGGGCACCTCCCATGACGACGAAATCCACGGTTGAGATCACCCGGCGGCTTCTCGTTGCCGGCACCGCACTCGGTGCTGCCGCAGCGCTCCTGCCGCGTATTGCTTTCGCAGCCGCTTCAACAAAGAAGGACACGACCCATATGCAGGATCCCACGACGAAGTATCCGAAGCCCCCGTTCAAGCGCCAGGAACAGCCCTGGCCCGGCCTTGCCTCGAAGATGGACCCGGTGCCGGACCATGGCGAGGAGAGCTACAAGGGGTCCGGCCGCCTTGAAGGCCGCAAGGCCCTGATAACGGGTGGCGATTCCGGCATGGGCCGGGCTGCGGCCATTGCCTATGCCCGCGAGGGCGCCGATGTTGCGATCAACTATCTTCCCGCCGAGGAAGAGGATGCCCGTCAGGTCGTGGCCCTGATCGAAAAGGCGGGCCGCAAGGCCGTGGCCATTCCCGGAGATCTCCGCGATGCCGCCTTTTGCCAGCAGCTGGTGGACCAAGCCGTGAGAGAGCTCGGCGGCCTCGACATCCTCGTCAACAATGCAGCGCGACAGCAGCAGCGCGCCTCGCTCGAAGACATCTCCTTCGAGGATTTCGACGCGACGATGAAGACGAACATCTACGCCACCTTCCTGCTCACCAAGGCGGCACTGAAGCACCTCAAGCCCGGCTCTGCGATCATCCAGACCACGTCGGAACAGGCCTATGACCCTTCCGAAAATCTCGTGGACTATGCCATGACCAAGGCCGCGGTGATGAACTTCACCAAATCCATGGCAAAGCAGCTCGGCCCCAAGGGCATCCGTGTCAACGGTGTTGCGCCCGGTCCGATCTGGACGCCGCTGCAGGTCTCCGGCGGGGCGACGATGGAGAAGCTCGAGAAGTTCGGGGGCGATACGCCCATGGGCCGTCCCGGCCAACCGGCGGAACTCGGTTCGATCTATGTGCAGCTGGCGGCGGCGGATGCAAGCTATGCGACCGGCCAGGTCTATGGCGCAGCGGGCGGCGGCGGCCAGCCCTGATCGTCCGATTGCGGAGCGAAGGAGGAGGCCGCCATGCCCGTGGCGGCCTTACTTGTTGGTGCGGCCCAGATGGTTGGGATCCGCACCGCCGGCGGGAGTCGTGTCGTTGCCGACATCACCTTCCTCGGTGGAGGAGCCGGCAATGTCCTCATCGCCGGTAAAGCGGCTCAGTCCCTTGGACTGGCCGATTTCGGGATTGATTTTCAGGTCCTTGTCGTTCGGCGTGCGAACCTTCGGGTGCTGTGACGATGTCATGGTGACCTCCTGTGGTGACATAGGCCACAACAGGTGTGCCGCCAGGAGGTTCCCGCTTTTCTCAGATCGCCGCCAGCCGGGCGATCAGGTTTCGAACCTCGGTTGGTGAGGCGAGCCGCCCCGTCGCACAGGTACCGGCCTCCTCCGCTCCGACCCGGAAGGACTGGCCGCCGCGGGCATTGGAAATCGCGAACATGGCCTCGTCGGTGAGATCGTCTCCGAGCGCAATTGGCAGGCGGTTGGCGAAGGCATCGGTCTTCAGGAAACGTTCGAGCGCGCCGCCCTTGTTGGAGCCCGCAGGCCTGAGCTCGATCACCATCTTGCCGAACTGCAACGCCCAATCCGGCCCGGCCTGCTCGGCATAGCTGCGCATCAGCGCCTGCATCTCGTCCTCGAACTGCGGTGCCAGGCGAAAATGCGCGGCGACGGCGGCTCCCTTGTCCTCGATCAGCACGCCCGGATAGCGCGCGGCGTCCGCGGTCAGACCTTCCTTGACGGCCGCGAAGTCCGGGCCAGGCTCGACCAGCAGCAGCTTGCCGTCGAGCCGCAGCTCTGCCCCGTGCAGACCGGCCGCCGGCAGCTTCAGCGGCTGGAAGAGATGGTCCGCATCGGCAAGCGCGCGGCCCGTGACCAGCGCGAGAGCCCCGCCGAGATGATCGGCCAGCCGCTCGACCTGCCCCGCCAGATCCTCCGGTACCCGCACGAGGTCGGGCGTCAGCGCAAGGTCGATCAGCGTTCCGTCGATGTCGAGAAAGAGCGCATGGCGGTCGGGCTCGCTCCTGATCATCTCGAACAGATCGTCTGCGGTCATCAGCTCTTGCACGGTCATTCTGGCTCTCCTCGGATCACTGGCAGGTAGGGCAGGGGCCCCGCGAGGCAAGCGAGCCATAAAGAGGGGAACCGTGCGCTTCGAGCAGCGTTCTTGTGAGCTGACCGCTTCGTGTGCCGGTCCGAATTCCAGGGGGATCCATGCCGAAGAAGAAACAGCCGGTCAGCCAGCGCCAGGCCCCGCTCGCCCATGGTGCTCTTGCACTTCCGCTCGTCACCATCGACGACTTCAACATCGAGGTCCGGGAAAAGGACAGCGACGGTTTCGTGGGCGATGCCGCCAACAAGAAGGCCTTCCAGAAGCGGCTCGAGGAATGGCGCAAGCTCGCCCGCAAGACCGGCGAGGACCCGCTCGGCAAGGAAGCCACGTCAGACATGTCGAAAAAGCAGATCGACGCGTTTCTGAAAGACAAGAACCCCGCTGCGGCCGCGCTGGTCATGAGCGCCATCGAGGATTTTGCCCGCGATTTTACGGCCGTCATCGAGCTCTATCTTAAGCAGGCGAACTGGACGCGGACCGACCGCATCGTCGTCGGCGGCGGATTCCGGCAGAGCCGGGTGGGCGAAATCGTCATTGCGCGGACCGAATATCTGCTGAAGGCAGCGGGCAAGACGATCAGCCTGGTGCCGATCGTCCACCATCCCGACAAGGCTGGCCTCATCGGTGCGCTCCACCTGATGCCGGCCTGGATGCTGACAGGTCATGACGCCATGCTGGCCGTCGATATCGGCGGCACCAATCTCCGCGCCGGCATCGTCACCTTCGGCCGCGAGAAGAAGCCGCTCTTTGCGGATGCGGACGTGGGCGAACTCGAACACTGGCGTCACGCGGACGACAGCCCGAGCCGGACGGCGACCGTGCAGCGGCTGGTGGACATGCTGCAGAGCCTGATCGACCGGGCGGAGAAGGACAAGCTGAAGCTCGCCCCGGTGATCGGCATCGCCTGCCCAGGCGTGATCCGCGAGGACGGGTCCATCGATCGTGGCGGCCAGAACCTGCCGGGCGGCAATTGGGAGAGCGATCACTTCAACCTGCCCGCCAAGCTGATGGCGGCAATCCCGCAGATCGGCGAACACCCAACCTTCGTGATGATGCACAATGATGCGGTCGTGCAGGGCCTGTCGCAGATCCCCTTCATGCGCGACGTGAAGCGCTGGGGCATGCTGACGATCGGCACCGGGCTCGGCAATGCCCATTTCGTCAACAACGAGGCGCCGGACCCGGCGAAGGCCTCCGAATAGATCAGAGGCGGCCGGCCTTAGGCCGGCACTGCGGAGCGCGGCGACTGGATGAACCGCGCCCCGCATGCGCGCGGCCGAACTGGCCGAGCGCCTGGCGGATCAGGCGACTTCGGTCACGAAGTGCTTGCGGTCGCGGCGAACCTTCTTGAGATTGACCAGCCAGTCCTGGCTGGCATCGCGGTAGCCGAGCGGCATGATGGTCACGGAGCGCAGGCCGCGTTCACGCAGGCCAAGGATCTCGTCGAGAGCATTCGCGTCGAAGCCTTCCATCGGCGTCGAGTCCACTTCCTCGAAGGCGGCGGCAGTCAGCGCGAGGCCGAAGCCGATATAGGCCTGGCGGGCAGCATGCTGAAAATTGGTTTCCGCATCGCGCGGCACATAAGTGTCCAGCAGCATCTTGCGGTAGTTTTCCCAACCTTCATTGGTAAAGCCGCGCTCCTGGTTGACGAGGTCGAACATGGAGTTGATGCGGTCGGCGGTGTAATTGTCCCAGGCTGCGAAGACGAGGAGATGCGAGCTGTCGGTCACCTGGCTCTGGTTCCAGGCGATGGGCTGGATCTTCGCCTTGACGTCCGGATTGGTGACGACGATCACCTCGAAGGGCTGCAGACCACTGGAGGTCGGCGCGAGACGCGCGGCTTCCACGATCCGGTCGACCTTTTCCTGCGGGACCTTGCGGGAGGGGTCCATCTTCTTGGTGGCGTAGCGCCAATTCAGCTTTTCCAGCAACATGAGAGGGTGCCTTTCTTGTTCTTGAACCTTCCCGCGTCTTGGGTCTTTGCGGACGGGAAGTTGTGGTATAAAACAGTAACCAGGCGAACATATGTAACTTGAAACCATATGCAAGAAGGCACATAAATGTGACTAGGTCACGCGGAGGGAACCATGCCCGAATATTATGAGCCGTCGAACTGTCCGCGCGTCAGCGAGGTGCTTCAACGTGTCGGCGACAAATGGAGCGTTCTGGTGATCATGATGCTGGGCGACGAGCCGCTGCGCTTCAACGAACTGAAGCGCCGGATCGGCGGAATTTCCCAGCGCATGCTGACATTGACGCTGAAAACGCTGGAGCGGGACGGGTTGGTTCTGCGCACGGTCTACCCCACCGTGCCGCCGCGGGTGGAGTATCAGCTGACCGAGCTTGGCCGATCGCTCTGGAAGCCGATCGAGGCGCTTGGCCAGTGGGCCCATCAGAACATCCCCAATATCGACCGCGCCCGAAAGGCCTTCGACATGGCCAATGGCGAGGATCGCAGCGACGCGGCCTGATCTCAAATCTTCGTGACTTCAGCCGCCGATCCCACCGGACCGGCGGCATGACGCCTCAATAGCCGAGGGCGATCCCGTCCTTTCGGGATTCCGAGGCCCCGGTCAGCGTTCCGTTCTCCCAGTCGATTCTGATCACCTGCGCGCCGCCGATGGGGTCGGGCGAGGGGACGATCTCGAAACCGCGGTTGGTGAGTTCCGCCGTGATGGCCGGAGAGACCGTGTGCTCCGCCTCGACCCGCGGCACCCTGCCGCCGACGGGGATGAGCCGCGGCAGGTCGATCGCCTCCTGCAGGTCCATGTCGTAATCCACGAGCTTGGAGATCAGGTGCGCATGCCCCATGGCCTGGTAATAGCCGCCCATGACGCCGAAGCTGAGTTCGGTGCGTCCATTGCGGGTCACCATGCCGGGTATGATGGTGTGCAGCGGCCGCTTCTCCGGCGCAATCATGTTGGGATGACCGCGCTTCAGCGAGAAGCTCTGGCCGCGGTTGTGGAGGACGACGCCCGACTTCGGCGCGACGATGCCGGTGCCGAAGCTGTCGAAGATCGAGTTGATGAAGCTCACCGCATTCCGCTCCTCGTCAACGACGGAGATATAGACCGTGTCGCGGTGGAGCGGCATTTCGAAATCGGGGAGTTCGGTGAGTGCCCGGCGAGGGTCGATCATGCCGGCAAGGCGCTCGGCAAGATCGCCGGACAGCATCTCCTCGACCGGAACATTCGCCTTCTCGGGATCGGCAAGCCAGGCATCGCGCGCCGCATAGGCAAGCCGCGTCGCCTCGATCTCGATATGAAGACGGTCCACCGAATGGGCCTCGTGGCGGGCATCGTATTGGGAGAGAATGTTGAGGATCATCAGCGCGATGATGCCCTGGCCGTTAGGCGGGCATTCGTGCACGGTATAACCGCGGAAATCGGTGGTGACGGGGGTCACGTATTCGCCGCGGGCATTGGCGAAATCCTCGAGCGTGTGGAGGCCGCCGAGCGAGCGGAGATGGCTGACCATGTCCTCGGCAACCGGCCCGCGGTAGAAGCCGTCGCGGCCCTCGCGGGCGATCGCCTTCAGCGTCTCGGCAAGCGCAGGCTGACGGTGTGTCTCGCCGATCCTGGGCGCCCGGCCCTTGGGCAGGAAGACCGCCTTGGCAGCCGGGTCTGCCGAAAGGAGCTCCTCCTCGAGCACCCAGTCGCGGTGGACGCGGGGAGAGACCGCATAGCCTTCCTCGGCATAGCGGATGGCCGGCGCGAGCACGTCTGCGAGCGGCAGCCGGCCATGATCGCGGTTCAGCGTCACCCAGGCATCGATGGCACCCGGAATGGTGACGGCGGAGGGCGACTGGCGGGGCACTTCGGTAAGGTTGCGCTCCTCGAACCAGTCGACGGTCAGAGCCGCAGGCGTGCGGCCGGAACCATTATAGGCGAGCACCTCGGCCCCGCCCTTCGGCGCATAGAGGGCGAAGCAATCGCCGCCGATGCCGGTCGAGCCGGGCTCGACCACGCATTGTACGGCGCAGGCGGCAATTGCCGCATCCATGGCGTTGCCACCGGCCTGCAGGACGTTGACCGCCGTCAGCGTTGCATAGGGGTGGGACGTCGCGGCCATGGCCTTGGTGGAAACGGCGACCGAACGGGTCGGCTTCTCGAAATTGCGCATTCCTTTGGTTACTCCTCAAGTCCAGCGGCGCCCGGCATCATCAACGGCTCCGATAGGGTGTCAGCCTGATCTCCAGCGCATGAAGCGCGCGGACGATCGTGAAATTCAAGACGAGATAGATGGCCCCTGCCGCCACGAAGACCTCGATGGCGCGGTAGCTCTGCGAAATCAGGCCCTGGGCGATGCCCGTCACCTCCATCAGCGTGATGATCGAGGCGAGCGAGGTGCCTTTCACCATCAGGATGACTTCGTTGCCATAGGCGGGAATGGCGGCGCGCAGCGCAAGCGGCAGCACGATAAAGCGCAGCGTCAGGAGACGCGACATGCCGAGTGCCGAGGCGGCTTCGGGAAGGCCGCGCGGCACGTTCCTGATTGCACCCCGCAGAATCTCGCTGCCATAGGCTCCGGTGTTCAAGGTCAGCGCCAGGATCGCGCACCAGTAAGGTTCGCGGAACAGCCACCAGAGGCCGATCTCCTTCAGGAACGGCCGGAACTGCCCGAGCCCGTAATAGATGAGGAAGATCTGGACGAGCAGCGGCGTCCCGCGGAAGATCGCGACGAAGAGGCGGATCGGCCAGACCGCCAGGGGGTTGCCTCCCTGCTGGGCGAGTGCAAGCGCCAGCGCCAGCACGAGGCCGAGCAGAATGGAGGTGCCGGCGAGCTCCAGCGTCAGCGGCAGGCCGGCGAGAAGCTGCGGAATGATTTCGAGGAAGAAGCGAAAATCGATCATCAACGGGCAATCCCCCGCCACGACCGGGCTTCGGCGGCGCGGAAGGTGAGGTCGGTCAGCCCCGCGATGATGAAGTAGAGAACGGCGGCTGCGATATAGAAGAGAAAGGGCTCGCGGGTCGAGCCGGCGCCAATCTGCGACTGGCGCATCAGTTCGACCAGCCCGATCACCGAGATCAGCGCGGAATCCTTCAGCACCAGCTGCCAGACATTGCCGAGCCCCGGTATTGCATGGCGGATGAGTTGCGGCAGCACGACCAGCAGCAGGCTCTGGTACCGGCTCAGCGCCAGTGCCTTCGAGGCATCGAACTGCCCGCGCTCGACGGCGAGATAGGCGCCGCGATAGACTTCCGCCTGATAGGCCCCGGAGACGACCCCGATCGCCATGACCCCTGTCGCAAGCGCCGGCAGGCCGACGAAACCGGTGGCGCCGAAGAGGTTGGCGAGCGCTGTCAGCGCGATGCTGCCACCGTAGTAGAAGAGATAGATGGTCAGCAGATCCGGAACGCCGCGGAAGATCGTGCTGTAGCCCGCGGCGAGCGCCCGCGGCAGCCGGTTTTTCGACAGCCGACCGGCAGCCCCGAGTGAACCGAAAACGGCACCGAGCAGGAAGCCGAGAAGCGAAAGCACCAGCGTCATCAGCGCTGCGCCAAGGAGGGCGGCACCCCAGCCGCCTTCTCCAAAGCCCAGCAAATGCAGTTTATCGAGCATGGGGTCGAAACCTCTCCGGAGAACCGCCCGGCGGGAACGTCATGCGCATCCCGCCGGGGGTGGTCCGCCCTTGCCTTACTTGACCGGGGTCACGTCGGAATGGACCCATTTCTCCGAGATCCGCTTGATCGTCCCATCGGCAATCGCGCCGTCGATGGCGGTATTGAGCATCTCCTTGAGCTTCGTGTCCTCCTTGCGCACGCCGGCGCCCGTTCCGAGGCCGAAGACGCCGCCGACGAAGCCCGGCCCGGCAATGGTGTATTCCTCGAACTCCGGCTTGGCGAGCGTGGCGGCGAGTGCGGTGCGCTGCGCGAAGAGCGCATCGATGCGGCCGGCGGCAAGGTCGAGATCGTGCTGCTCGGTCGTCTTGTACTCCCGGATCTCGACGGTATCGGCGAAGTACGTCTTCAGGAAGTCGAGATTGGTGGTCGCGGCCTGCACGCCCACGACCTTGCCCTTCAAGAGCGGTTTCAGCTTCTCGATCGCATCCTTGGCAGAGGCTTCGTCGTCGAGCTTGAACTTGTCCGCGGACATGCCGAGCTTGCCGAGTTCGCTGTCCTTGGCAACCGCAAAGCCCGAGGGATCGACGGCATAGGGCTGGGTGAAATCGATGGTCTCCAGCCGCTTCGGGGTGATGAACATGCTCGCCATGATCACGTCGAACTTGCCGACCTTGAGCGAGGGAATGAGGCCGTCCCAATCCTGCGCGACGATGGTGCATTTCACCTTCATGCGGGCGCAGAGATCGTTGGCCAGCTCGATTTCGAGGCCGTCGAGCTTGCCGTCGGAGGTGGTGAAGTTCCAGGGCGCATAGGCGCCTTCGGTGGCGATCTTGATTTCCTTCGGCGCATCCTCGGCGGATGCGATCGGTGCGAAGATGAGTGTGGACAGGGCAGCCGCCAGCGCGGCCATGAGACGGATCGTCATGACATTTCCTCTTTCAGTTTACCGTTGAACGGCTGTTCCCGGGCCCTTGCCGATTGTTCTCCCCGGCTTCGGGCGATGTGATCCTGCCGGCGCCTATCGCCGGCCGGGACTTGCATATTCGGCGAGCATGGGCGCCGTGCCGAGCACATGATCCCGCATGACCTTCTCCGCGTGCTCGGCATCGCCGGACTGCAGGGCCTTGATGATGTTTTCGTGTTCCTCGCGGGCGGAAAGCGGCTTGTCGACATAGTCGAACCAGATCCGCATATAGGGTTCGATCACCACGTGCAGAGCGGCGATCTGGCGGACGAGCTTCGGCCGGCCGCTGAGATTGAAGATGACGCTGTGAAACTCCTGATGGCGTACCACCCAGTCGCTGCTGCCGCTCTGGCCGGCACGTTCCATGCGCTCCAGAACCCGCTCCAGCTCGTCCAGCACGTCCGCATTGACCCTTGGCGTTGCGAGGCGGACGGCGAGACCTTCCAGCACCGAGCGGATTTCGAAGGTCTCGTAGATCTCGTCGAGTGTCAGGCCCGCGACCACGCAGCCGCGGTTCGGGCGAAGCGTCACGAGGCCTTCGGAGGCTAGACGCCTGAAAGCCTCGCGCACCGGCATGCGGCTCATGCCGATCTCGGCGGCGATATCCTCAGAGATCAGCCGGTCACCGGGCTTGTAGAGGCCCTGGCGGAGCGCCTTCTGCAAGTGGTTGTAGGCTTCCTCTTCGGCCGTTGACGCGATCTGCGGATTGCGAAAGCTTGAAGGCATGTGGCTACCTGGATTTTTGTATCCAATTATCCAATCACCAAGTCGGAGCTTCGTCAAGCCGCTTTGTTCGGTGGATGTGCGATGGCCGGTCAGGCGCTTGCGGAGAGGCCCTTGGCAAAGCGCCGCCGCACCAGCCTGTCGAAAGCCGCGACCGTATTCCGGTCGGCAGAAGGGGAGGCGATCAGCACGAACTCCACGTCCTCGATGGCAGGAAGGGCCATGGGCGGGATTTCGCGCAGGCCCGCGGGCGCAAGGCTGCGGGGCTGGACGAGGACCCCGATTCCCGCCCGCGCCGCCGCCGTCAGTCCGCTCAGGCTGTGGCAGGAACAGACGATCCGCCAGGCCTTGCCGGAGGCGGCAAGCGCTTCCATGAGCAAGGTGCGGGTGAGGCTCGGGGGAGGGAAGGCGATGACCGGTAGCACCGGCTTCGCCAGCACCCGCTCGGGATCGCTGGCCAGCCAGACCAGCGGATCGCGCACCACCGGCTCGCCGCGCTGGTCGCCCACCCGCCGCTTGGCAAAGACCAAGTCCAGCTCGCCCCGGTCGAGCATGGCCGCGAGATCCCGCGACAGCGCAACCGTGAGGTTGAGATCGACGGAGGGATAGTCGGCGATGAAATCCTGGAGGAGCACAGGCAGCTGGCCACTCACCAGATCCTCCGAAATGCCGAAGCGCAGCGTGCCGTGTGGCTGTTCCGCATCGAAGAGGGCGACGGCCTGCCGCTCGATTGCCAGCAACTGCCGTGCATGTGGCAGAAGCGCCTCGCCGTCCGCCGTCAGCCCCACCCGGTGCGTGTCGCGGGCGAGGAGCCGCCGCCCGACTTCCGCTTCCAGCCGCTGCAGATGCTGGCTGACGGTGGATTGCCCCAGCCCGAGATGCTGGCTGGCGAGCGTGAAGCTGCCTGTCTGGGCAACGGTCACGAAGCTGCGCAGCTGGCTGAGATCGAGCATATCACGTTTCCCGATAGCTGTTATTCCTTGCATCCTGCTTCATAATATCCATGAGTGCAAATCTGTCGAGACGTGACGAGCCGAGGTTCCCCGATGAAGCGCTTCCTGCCTGACACCTTTACCCTTCTTCTGGTGGCGACCGTCATCCTCGCCTCGTTGCTGCCGATCCATGGTGAGGCGGCGGACTGGTTCGGGATCGCGACAAACGTGGCCATTGCGCTCCTCTTCTTCCTGCACGGGGCGCGGCTCTCGACGGATGTGGTGATCGCCGGTTTCCTGCATTGGCGGCTGCAAACCTTCATCCTGCTGACGACCTTCGTGCTTTTCCCGGCGCTTGGCCTGCTGCTCGGCTTGCTCTCGCCCTCGCTGATCCCGACGCCGCTCTACCTCGGTCTCCTTTACGTCTGCGTCCTGCCGTCCACGGTCCAGTCCTCGATTGCCTTCACCTCGATTGCAGGTGGAAACGTGCCGGCGGCGATCTGCGCGGCCTCGGCCTCCAACATTCTCGGCATGGTCATCACGCCGCTTCTCGTCGCCGTGCTCTTCACGGCGGGCGGGCATACGGACATCTCCTTCGACATGATCTGGAAGATCCTGATGCAGCTCTTCCTGCCTTTCGTCGCCGGGCAATTGCTGCAACCCTTCATCGGCAACTGGGTGCGCAGCCACAAGTCCATCCTGACCCCCTTCGACCGCGGTTCGATCCTGATGGTTGTCTACCTTTCCTTCTCGAACGCCGTCATCGAAGGCATCTGGCGCACCGTCGATCCGGCCGACCTGCTGCTGATCGTCGGCCTCGACATCGGGCTGCTCGTGATCGTTCTCCTTGCCACGGGCTTCGGCGCCCGCCTCCTCGGCTTCAACCGCGCGGACCAGATCACGGCGCTCTTCTGCGGCTCGAAGAAAAGCCTTGCGAGCGGCGTGCCGATGGCGGGCGTCATCTTCGCCGGGCAGTCAATCGGCGCCATCGTGCTGCCGCTGATGCTGTTCCACCAGATCCAGCTCATGGTCTGCGCCTGGCTTGCCCGCCGCTTCGCCGACGAGCCGAAGGAGCTGCAGCCCGCCAAGGCTTGAGGCCTTCAAGCGATTTGAATGCTTCCTCATCGTTGGAACGGCCGCAGGATGTCATCCTGTGGCCGTTAACATTTCAGGCGCCATCGTAAAGCCGATGCGGCAACTCCTGAGATCTCTCGCCAGGGCTATGCTTGCACCGACAGCGGCGCAGAGTTGTAAGCCTAATTAACGGTAATCTCTTACAAATGTTACGTTAATCTTTCATTATATACAATATTTTACAATTAAACGACACTGAAGGAGAGGTACATGCGCATTCTGTCTGCAATCCTGGCGCCGGTCATGCTGGCGGTAACCGTCGCGTCCGCTCTTGCCGAACCTCCAAAGCCCGACGTCAAGAAGCTCGTTACTGCCGACGTGATCAAGGATTTGCATGGGCTTGCCAGCAACGAGATCGTGGAAATCTCCGTCAAGGCGCAGAACGACCGCTGGGCCGACATGGACCAGGGCAAGATCGATGCGCTCGACAATCAGTGGAAAGCCGAGCGCGAGGCCGCCGACAAGCCGCTGATCGCTGCGACCCTGTCGAGCCCTCTTTCGGTCTACCTGACGCGTGTCCAGGCCCGTTCGCTCGGCCTTTATGCCGAGATCTTCGTCATGGACAAGAACGGCCTGAATGTCGGCCAGAGTTCCATCACCAGCGATTTCTGGCAGGGCGACGAGGACAAGTTTCAGAAGACCTATGCCGTTTCGGACGAGGCGACTTTCGTCGATGAACCCGAGTGGGACGAAGATACCAAGACCTGGCGCGACCAGGTGAGCTTTACCCTGCTGGATTCCGCCAGAAGGAAGATCGGCGCCGTCACGGTGGAGCTCAATCTGACCGAACTCGAGCGCCGCTCCGCGAAGGCCTCCTGACACCACCATCTGAACGCACCATCCCTTGGACTTGAGATCCAGACAGGAAGAATGAAATGCTCAACAATACGTCCGTGAGCGTCAAGGGTTTCGTCGCCTTCGGCATCCTCGCCGTCTTCGCCATAGGCGCCTCCACGCTGAGG
>CAMFHT010000061.1 GCA_945952245.1 uncultured Rhizobium sp.
CCCTGGCTCTGCTTGAACTCTTCCTTCACTTCCTGCTTGGTCATCTTCAGCTGGGTAAACCAGTAATGGCGGGTCCAGAAGAAGTCGAGCGCGGCAACCACGACCGTCGAAAGCAATATAACAATCATGATGTGTTTCATGATGATTGCTAACTTGACGAAGATCACCTGCGGATCGGAGAACATCGCATCGATCGACGCGTAGAATTCGCCCCTAAGCGTCATGAACATAATCACGGAGACGATGACGATCTTGAACAATGCCTTGAGGAACTCAACGAGACCCGTCACGCCGAACATCCGGCCGAGGCCCTTGGTCAGCGAGATCCGCGAAAACTGCGGCCTGATTCGCTCCAGCACCGGGGCCGGCATGTTCTGCAGCACGGACGAGCCGACGCCGAAGGTCAGAAGCAGGATGAAGATCGGTGCCAGGACGGCGGAAGATGCCCAGGCCACATGGGTGAAGATCGAAACCACATCCGGCGCATTTTCGAGCCGCCACTGGTCCATCTGCTCGAACATGTCGCGCAGTGATTCGCTCATCTGCGCAAAGCGCGAGGGCAGGAAGAAGACGAGGTAGACATAGACGGCAAGCGCCGAGGCAAACACGGTGACTTCGCGGGAGAAGGGCACGTTACCCTTCTCGGCGGCATCTCTTATCTTTTTCTCTGTCGGGTCTTCTGTTTTGCTGTCCTTGTCCTGTTCGTCAGCCATGTACGCCAGTCCTTGAAAAGCAGACCCATTGATGCCGTCGCGTCATGCGGCGGAGATGCGCAATATTAGCGGAAACCTGAGGCATGTTGAACCGGGGGCGGGTGGTTGTCCCGCATCCTGTTGCCGACAGATCCACTCCATCAGCATCGCAATATGCCGATTTTCAGGCGCAGCGATGTGCGGTCGGGGTAGAACATTGAAACTAATGGAAGAAATTGAGAGCTGCGATGTTACCGCCGCGGCGGATTGAGCCCCTATTTCCGCCTGGCATCTCGATGCGAACCGGCCCTTTGGGCGGACTGCCCTTCTGTCGCCCTGGCCTTAAATGCAGAAGCGCCACCCTCTCCATGGGAAAGGGCGGCGCGAATCAGGGGAGAGGTGGGACCGGTCAGGCGGCTTCCGCTGCCTTCTCGCCTTCCTTTTCCTTCTCCTTGAGCTCGATCTGGCCGGCATTGGCGAGACGGATCGCTTCCTGTGCCACGGCGCGGCGGGCGATCGCGATTTCGCGCGGGTTGACGCCCTGGGTGCCGGAAGCGAGGTCGGATTCGATCATGCGGCGCGCGCGCGGCGAGATCGAGGAGAGGACCGCTTCGCGGATCTCGTTCGGGGCACCGCGCAGCGCCATGGTGATGATGTCGCCGGCAATGTCGTTGAACAGGAGCACGCGGCTGCGCTGCGGCATGTAGAGCAGGTCGTCGAAGAGGAAGATCTTCGGGCGAACCTTGTTGACGGCTTCCTTGCTGATCGATTCGAGCGAGTTGAGGAGGGTATCCACCTGCGGCTTGTCGAGTTCGTTCATCAGTTCGGCGACCTTGTTGGTGCCGATGGAGTTCTTTTCCGCCTCGATCTCGCCGATGAGTTCCATCACGCGGTTTTCGATGATCTGGGCGGCCTTCGGGCTCACTTCCTTCATGTTGACGGTGCGGTTCATGATGTCAGCACGGCGGCTGTCGGGCAGCTGCAGCAGCACCTTGGCACCGAAGGAGGAGGGAAGCATGGAGAGAATATAGGCAATGGTCTGCGGGTGTTCGCGCAGGAGGAACTTGCCGACGAAGGCCGGATCGGCCTCCTGCATGCGGTCCCAGATGGAAGATTCGTAAGCCTGGAAGGCGGCGCGGCGGCCAAGCAGGCCATCCACTTCTTCCGGCGTCAACCCTTCCTCGAGGATGCTTTCGATGGCCTTTGCATTGTCCATCAGGCCGGCACCCTCGGTGAAGAGGTCTTCGAACTCGGCCACCAGCTGGGCCAGTTCGTCCGGGGGAACGGTACGGAGGGTCTGGGCGGAGGCAATGATTACCTGCAGCTCGGCCTGCGTGAAATATTTCAGGAGCCGGCCAGCGACGGTCTTGCCCATGGCCAGGAGAACCGCAGCGGCCTTGTCGGCCTGTGAGAGCGGTTTGTCTGGCAGGTTTCCGCCGAAATCGTCAAAGTCCATCATGGTCTTTCACCCTCGCTGTCCCATACATCGGGATCAGACTTTCCTTGTACTCATAACCTCGATCAGCCGGACGCCAAATCGCGTATCGTCATTCTCCAGAACCGTGATTTCGCCACGGGCGATCCGCCGCCCGTTGACCATGATGTCGACGGGTTCACCGATCTTCTTGTCGAGGGCGATGGTGGCGCCCTCGTTGAGATTCATAAGCCCCGAAACCTGCATGCGGCTTGTGCCCAGCACGATCTGCACATCGATCGGGATGTCCATGATCAGGTCGAGGTTGGAATTCAGGGCGCTGCCGGGCGCCTGGCGCCGGGAGCCCTCGTTCATGCCGCTGGCCTGGGGCGAGGGTGCCGAACCGAAGTCCTGCCCGCCAAAGGCCGACAGATCGGTGCCGCCACCCGCCGCGGCGCCGAAATCGCCACCGAAGCTGTCGAGATCCGGCAGGGAACCATCCGCGTCGTTCTTCAGAACGCCGCGCAGATCGTCGATGGCATTTTCGAGGTCGGCATCGCTGCCGATCGAATCCATCGAGAAATCGGAATCCAGTGGGTTCTTTTGAGTAGCCATGAATATACTATTCCATTTGAAACTTGCGTCAAACTGCCTTCGCCGGCCGAACCGGCATCAGCTCATCAGATGACGGAGGATTTCGTCATCCGAACTGACATTGTCCTTCACCCGCACCATGTAATTGGCGCCGGATTTGCCGAATTCGCACACATACATCTCCTTGCCGTTGGCGCTGACATCCACATGGACGTCCTCGGCATCGAAGAAGGGAATGACATCGCCGGCAGCGAGCTTCGATATCGTGCGGAGCGTCAGCGTCTGGAGCTTGATTCGCGCTTCGAGCGTCACCTGCGAGCGGCGCACCTGTTCGCCGATCTGCTCGGCCCATTCCTTCTTGCCCTTGGCCTGCTGGCCCTTGGACTTCGGAAACACCACGGTGGTCTTCAGAAGCGCCTTCTGCGGCACGATCAGGCTGAACTCTGTGGTGACGGGACCCAGCGAAATGTTGAGGCGGATCACCGCGGCATACTGGTCGGGCTCGTCGGCGGCCGGCTTGGCCCGGTCCTCTGCATTCTGCGGCCGCTCGATCAGCGTTTCGAAGCCGCCCGGCGCATTGACACCGGATTTCAGCACGCTGCCGATCTTTTCGAAGACCATGATGGCCATGTCGAGCTCGATCTTGGAAAGCGGCCGCATGACGGGCTCTTCGATCGTGTCGCTGGTCGCGCCGAGCATGTGCTCCATCAGCGTGATCACGAAGCCGTTGCCGCAGGTCATCAGGAAGCCCGGGCACCAGTTGCGCAGCGAGGCATCTGCCACCACGCATTCATCGCTGACTTCGGCGACGAGATCGCTCATCAGGCCTGTTTCGCAGCCCACATAGCCGACATTGACGTCGAGATGGGTCTCGCTGTGGAAAACGTCGGGAAGAAAATCGGAATAGAGCTGGCCGAAATCGGCGCAGATCTTGTCGATGGTCCGCCGGTCGCCCAGCCCGCCGGTCAGGCGGGCGAGGAGGGCAGGATCCATGCGCGTCGCGGGGGATGCTGCAGTTGCTTCTGTCATAGTCGTCACGCTGCCTTGTTTTCACCGCCAGGATTCATCATTTCCTGTTCAACGGCGTCGATGGAAGGACGTTCGTAGGAAGAGATCGTCTTTCGGCCGTATTCGAGAGCGACCTGCGGAACGGAGCCGTTCATGTAGGCCAGGAGGGTCTGCTTCACCACCACATAGAGGCGGTGCTGCTTGCTGCGCACGCCCTTGATCTGCGCGACGATCGGGTTGCAGACCGAGTAGGAAAGCAGAATGCCGAGGAAGGTACCGACGAGTGCCGAGCCGATGAGGTGACCGAGTACTTCCGGCGGATCGTTGATGTGCGACATGGCCTTGATAACGCCGAGAACGGCGGCCACGATACCGATTGCCGGAAAGCTGTCGCCCATCGCGGTGATCGCGTGGTAGGGCTTCATCTTGTCGTAGAGGATGGTGTTGATTTCCTCGTCCATCAGCGCTTCGATTTCATGGCTGCGCGCATTGCCGATGATGATCAGGCGGACATAGTCGCAGATGAAGGCGGTGAGGTCCTTGTTCTTCAGGACGGACGGAGCCAGCTGGAAGATCGAGGATTCGTCAGGGTTGTCGATATGCGCTTCGATCTCGTTGCGCGACTTGGTGCGCAGGTCGCGCATCAGCGAGTAGAGCACGCCGAGCACGTCGAGGTAGTCGCGTTCCTTCGGAACCTTCTGCTTGAAGGCCTCGCCGATCGCCTTGCCGGTGTCCTTGAGGACCTTCATGGGGTTCGCCATGATGTAGCCGCCGAGGCCGGCGCCGCCGATGATCACCAGTTCGAACGGCTGCCACAGCGCCTCGATATGGCCGCCCATGGCCATGAAGCTGCCGACGATACAGCCAATCGTGATCACAAGTCCTATAATGATATTCATGACGAGCCCATACGCGCTGATTGGTTTGGATAAAGGATTAGGTTTTGAGGCTTGTGTGAGGCTGTAGGCAAACTTCCGGTGGTTTTCCGGGGTCCCGAAGAACCGATGACCTTGCCCGGGCCAGCTTCGCACAAGCATTATTGAGGAGGTTCGGCCTCAATCAGGGCCTTCATGCCCGATTCCCCATTATGATGGTGGCGCGTGACGAGTGCGTTAACGGGTCGAGTGCTGGCGGGTCCGCTTTTGGCACAGAACCCCGAAATGCCGGCAGGCCTTGTCAGGGAAATCGGAATGTCTGGCCTCATCGGCATCAGATCACCCGGAGTATGAAACCTTGCAGTCCGGCCTTTACGTATCCCTGTCCTCGCAGATCGCGCTCGAGCGCCGCCTGACCACCATCGCCGACAACATGGCGAACGTGAACACGGTCGGCTTCCGCGCCACCAATGTGAAGTTCGACCAGGTCCTTTCCAACACGCAGAACGATCTCAACGCCAAGGTTGCGTTCGTCTCGCAGGGCAATGACTACCTGTCCGAACGTCACGGCGAAATCGAGAAGACCGGCAACAGCCTCGACTTCGCGGTCAAGGGCGATGCCTGGTTCGCGATCAATACGCCGGTCGGCAAGGTGCTGACCCGCGACGGCCGCTTCACGCTGTCGGATCAGGGCGAGCTCATCTCCTCCCGCGGCTATCCGGTGCTCGATGCCGGCGGCGCGCCGATCCAGGTGCCGCGCGACGGCGGCCCGATCGCGGTCGGCGCCGACGGCAACATCTTCCAGAACGGCAAGCAGGTCGGTTCGATCGGCCTCTACTCCGCCGATCTGACGGTCGGCTTCGTCCGCTACGAGAATTCGGGCGTCATCCCGACGCAGGCCCCGGTTCCGGTCGTTGATAACCACGAGATCGGCGTGATGCAGGGCTTCCTCGAGCAGTCGAACGTCAACGCCATCGGCGAGATGACGCAGCTCATCCAGGTGAACCGCGCCTTCGACAACATCACGTCGCTGATCCGCGACAGCGAAGGCTCCTTCGAGGAAGCGATCAAGACACTGGGCGGCAGCCGCTGAGGCTCTGTCCCTCTCGCATGACATGGTCGGCGCGCTGGCATGAAGCCGGGGCGGCAGGGGATCCGGAATGGATCGCCGAAAGAAATGACTTCTTGAAACGCAGGCAACCGGTCCTGATCCGCCCGATGCGCAAGGGTTGGAAGGGGCCGGAAGGGAGGCTGACATGACAGAGCGCTTTTTGCCCGAGGGGCCCGTATCCCGCAAGCTCACCCAGCTTGCCGGGCTCGTCGGACGCTACTCGCATCCCAGCCATTCCGTCACCCATGGCGGTCACGTGCAGACGATCGCCGCCGGGCACTACACCGTATCGGGCCTTTCGCGCCATGTCCGCCTCGGCGAATTCGTCGCCCACCGAAGCCCGTCCGGCATCCACCTCGGCGAAGTGATCCGCGTCGAGCCGGAGCAGGTCTATGTCTGCCCGATCGAGCCCGGCGAGCCTATCGGCATCCACGATACGATCATCCGCAAGGGCGCCTTCCGCGTCGCTCCCGACGAAAGCTGGTGCGGACGCACCATCAACGCGCTCGGCGAGCCGATCGACGGGCAGGGGCCGCTGACGCCCGGTCACATCCGCCGCCCGATTTCCAACACCGCGCCGCCGTCCATGACCCGCAAGCGCGTCGAGCAGGGTTTCAAGACCGGCGTGCGCGCCATCGATATCTTCTCGCCGCTCTGCTATGGCCAGCGCCTCGGCATCTTCGCGGGCTCCGGCGTCGGCAAGTCGACTCTGCTTTCCATGCTCGCCCGTGCCGATGCCTTCGACAAGGTGGTGATCGCGCTCGTCGGCGAACGTGGCCGCGAAGTGCGCGAATTCATCGAGGATACGCTCGGCGAGCACATGGCGAAATCGATTGCCGTCGTCGCGACCTCGGATGAAAGCCCGATGCTGCGCAAGATGGCGCCGCTCGCCGCCGTCACCATCGCCGAACACTTCCGCGACCAGGGCGACAACGTGCTCCTCATCGTCGACAGCGTGACGCGTTTCGCGCATGCGATCCGCGAGGTGGCGGTCGCCGCCGGCGAGCCGCCGATCGCGCGCGGCTATCCGGCCTCGGTCTTCACCGAACTGCCGCGGCTTCTGGAGCGCGCGGGACCGGGAGCGGAGGGAACGGGAACGATCACCGCGATCATCTCGATCCTCGTCGATGGCGACAATCACAACGACCCGATCGCCGACTCCACCCGCGGCATTCTCGACGGCCATATCGTGCTCGAGCGCAGCCTCGCGGAAGAGGGGCGCTATCCACCCGTCAATCCGCTCGCCTCGATCTCGCGTCTTGCCCGCAAGGCCTGGACGCCCGACCAGGAGAAGCTCGTGCGGCGGCTGAAGACGCTGATCCACCGCTTCGAGGAAACGCGGGATCTGCGCCTCATCGGCGGCTACCGCCCCGGCAGCGATCCCGATCTCGACATGGCGATCAAGCAGGTGCCGATCATTTACGAAGTCCTCAAGCAGTCGCCTGGGGACAAACCGACAAACGATGCCTTCGCGGATCTCGCGAACGGCCTGAAGAATGGCGCCGTCCGCTAAGCAGGGCGCTGCGCAAGGAAGAAGAGGTCACACGTGGCTGACATCAACGACGATACCGTTTCCCCGATCGCAGGACCCGAGCACCGGTCCTACTGGCCGGACCGTGCGCTGGCTGCCGCCGGCATCGTCCTCGCGGCAGCCGCCGCCTTCTTCCCCTGGTACGTGTTCTTCAACGAGGACAAGTTCGGCATCAAGGTTGCGGCGATCGACCATACCCGCGACCTGCCGCATACCGGGCCGCGCAACGTCTTCAGCGTCTCGCCGATGGCGATGATCAACAAGAACAAGAACCCGAACCCGCAAATGCTTCCGGGCGACCAGCTGACGACGGCCTCCGTGTCGAAGATCGGCAAGGACAAGGCGGGCGAGGCGCCGGCAGTCGAGCAGCCCTTCCCGGGCACGACCGGGTTCCGCCTGCTGCACGTCGCCAACGGGCGTGCCATGATCGAGGACAATTCCGGCATGTACATGGTGCAGATCGGCTCGATCCTGCCCGACCAGAGCCGGCTTGCATCGCTCGAACAGCGCAACGGCAAGTGGGTGATCGTCACCTCCACCGGAGCGGTCGTAAACGCCGAGTAAACAAGGGTTTCGGGCCGCTCGGCTTTCCGTAAGTCCCACGCAAGATTAACCCCCTAGGGTTTTTCCAGGACAAGACGGAGAACAGCATGACGCAGCCTATCCAGCTTTTCGATTTGGCATCCCGGCAGGCCGAATGGCTCACGGTTCGCCAGCAGGTGGTGGCCGGCAATATCGCCAATGCCAACACCCCGAAGTACCAGGCAAAGGACGTCACGCCCTTCAGCGCCGTACTCGATCAGAACTCGAGCTTCCATCTTGCCCGCACCAATCCCGGCCACATGAGCCTTTCGCCTGACGGCCAGGGCGACATCGAAGTCCGTGAAGCCAAGCTCGTCAACGAAATCGGCGTTCAGGAATCCGGCAACTCGGTGGGCCTGGCCGAGGAAATGACCAAGCAGGGCGAAATCAAGCGCGAATACGATCTCAACGCCGCGCTGGTGAAGTCCTTCCATCGCATGATGTTGATGGCAGTCAAGAGGTAAGACCCCATGGATCCCTTAGCAGCATCCCTCAAGATCGCGGGAACGGGACTTGAAGCGCAGGCAACGCGCCTGCGTATCGTCTCGGAAAACATCGCGAACGCCCGCTCGACCGGCGATACGCCCGGCGCGGACCCCTATCGCCGCAAGACCATCACCTTCGGCTCGGCGCTCGACCAGGCGACGGGCGCCGACGTGGTGACCGTCAAGAAGCTCGGCAACGACGAGTCGAAGTTCATCGAGGAATTCGATCCCGGCAATCCCGCCGCCGATGCCAAGGGCATGGTGAAGATGCCGAACGTCAACGTGCTCGTGGAAATGGCCGACATGCGGGAAGCGAACCGCACCTATGAGGCCAATCTGCAAACCGTCAAACAGTCGCGCGATCTCATCGCCTCGACGCTCGATCTCCTGAAGGCATCGCAATGATCAATGCACTTTCCTCCGTCACCGGCGTCTCGCAGATCGGCTCGGTCGCGAAGTCGCTCTTCGAAAGCAAGGACAGCTCGGCCACCGGCCAGGTCACGCCCGGCCAGCAGACCGGCCAGACCTTCGGCGAAGTGCTCGGCAACATGGCCGTGCAGGCCGTCAACGACATCAAGCTCGGCGAAGTGAAATCCTTCGAGGGCATCCAGGGCAAGGCCAGCACGCGTGAAGTGGTCGATGCCGTCATGCAGGCCGAACAGGCCCTGCAGACCGCCATCGCCTTCCGCGACAAGATCGTGTCGGCCTATCTCGACATCACGAAGATGCAGATCTAACCCCAGAAAAGGGCACATAAAGCATGAGAGCGCTTGCCATCGCCGCCACGGGCATGAATGCCCAGCAGACCAATCTCGAGGTGATCGCGAACAACATCGCGAACATCAACACGACCGGCTTCAAGCGTGCCCGCGCCGAATTCTCGGACCTGCTCTACCAGTCCGAGCGGCTCCAGGGCGTGCCGAACCGCGCCAACCAGGCCATCGTGCCGGAAGGCGCGAACATCGGCCTCGGCGTGCAGACGGTTTCGATCCGCAACATCCACATCCAGGGCGAACTGTCCCAGACCGGCAACGAACTGGATCTCGCGATCATCAATCGGGGCTGGTTCCAGGTGCAGCTGCCCGACGGCACGACCCAGTACACCCGTGACGGAACGTTCAGCAAGAACGCCCAGGGACAGCTGGTCACCGCGGAAGGTTATGCCGTGGTTCCGAACATCACGATCCCGCAGGATACCAGCAAGGTCGTGGTCAACGAGACGGGCCAGGTGCTCGCCTATGTCGGCAATGCCGCCAACCCGACCGAAATCGGCCAGCTGACGCTTGCCAACTTCGTCAACGAAGCGGGCCTGCAGCCCATGGGCGACAACCTGTTCCAGCAGACCCAGGCCTCCGGCGAACCGATCGTCGGCACGCCGGGCGATCCGGCCTTCGGCACGCTCAAGCAGGGCTGGCTCGAAAGCTCGAACGTCGACGCCGTCAAGGAGATCTCGGAAATGATCTCCGCACAGCGCGCCTATGAAATGAACTCCAAGGTCATCCAGACCGCGGACGAAATGGCATCGGTCGTCAGCAAGAACCTGAAGTAAACGAGGAAAGGCAGGGCGAACATGAGGTTTTCCCAGAAAGACATCCGCCGGGCAGGGCTTCTTGGCCTCGCCGCCATCATGGCCATGTTCGCACCTGCAGCCCTCCAGGCACAGGACCTCGGCACGGCCGTGGTCCCGACAGCCATCATCTATCCCGGCGAGGAAGTTACCGCCGGACGCGTCCAGGAAGTGGAGGTCACCAATCCGAACCTTGCCGGCGATTACGCCCGCACGGCGAAGGAAGTGGTCGGCCTCATCTCCCGCAGCACGCTTCTGCCCGGCCGCACGATCCCGATCTCCTCGCTGCGCGAGCCCTTTGCCATGACCCGCGGCTCGACCGTGCGGCTGACCTTCAGCATCGGCAACATGACGATCTCGGCCGCCGGCTCGCCGCTCGTCGACGCCGCCGTGGGCGACGTGATCCGCGCCCGCAATCTCGATTCCGGCGTCATCGTCAGCGGCACCGTCATGTCCGATGGCACGATCCACGTGGTAGCGAAATGAAAAAGATGCGCCTTCTCACCAATCTCTTTCTGGCCCTCACGCTTGCCTTCGCGGGAACGGCGCCTGCGGCTGCCGCGACCTCGCGCATCAAGGACATCGCCTCGCTGCAGGCCGGACGCGACAACCAGCTGATCGGCTATGGCCTGATCGTCGGCCTGCAGGGTTCGGGCGACAGCCTGCGCGCCTCGCCGTTTACCGAGCAGTCCATGCGCGCCATGCTGCAGAACCTCGGCATTTCCACGCAAGGGGGCCAGTCCGGCGCGAAGAACACCGCTGCAGTCATGGTCACGGCCTCGTTGCCGCCCTTCGCAAGCCCCGGCAGCCGCATCGACGTGAACGTCAGCTCGCTGGGCGACGCGACCTCGCTCCGCGGCGGTACGCTCATCATGACCTCGCTCTCCGGCGCCGACGGCCAGATCTATGCCGTCGCGCAAGGCAGCGTCGTCGTCTCCGGCTTCACGGCACAGGGCCAGTCCGGCTCCAGCGTGACGGAAGGTGTCACGACGGCCGGTCGCGTGCCGAATGGCGCGATCATCGAACGCCAGCTGCCGTCGCGCTTCAAGGACGGTATCGACCTCGTCCTGCAGCTGCGCAATCCGGATTTCACCACCGCCGTCGGCGTGGCCGACATCGTCAACCGCTATGCCGCGCAGCGCTACGGTGCGCCGATCGCCGAGGCCCGCGACAGCCAGGAAGTGGCCGTCGAAAAGCCGAAGACCGCAGACCTTGCGCGCCTGATGGCGGAAATCGAAAACCTCGTGGTCGAGACGGATACGCCGGCCAAGGTGGTCGTCAACGAGCGCACCGGCACGATCGTGATCGGCTCGGACGTGCGGGTGTCGAAGGTCGCCGTCTCCTATGGCACGCTCACCGTGCAGGTGGACGAGACGCCGCAGGTCGTACAGCCGGAGCCCTTTTCCAAGGGCCAGACCGCGCTTCAGCCGCAGACCAACATCACGGCCCAGAAGACCGGCGGCAAGGTCGGGATCGTCGAAGGCCCGGACCTCAAGACGCTGGTCGCGGGGCTCAACAATATCGGCGTGAAGCCTGACGGCATCATCGCCATCCTCCAGGGCATTAAGTCTGCCGGTGCCCTTCAAGCGGAGCTCGTTCTGCAATGATTGACAGATCACTTCACAAGACGCTCGTTTCCCTTTCGCTGGCAGCCGCCCTTCTGGCCGGCACGACAGCCGTAGCCGCCCGCGCATCCGAGCAGCAGCAGCCGGTCACCGCCGAGCCTTCGGCTTCGGAAGCCGCTGCCCCCGGAGCAGCAGCCGCAGAGGCCGCGGCCCATGGCGCCGGAGCGCCTGCACTGCCGCGCACCCAGCAGTTGAAGGAGCTGACCTCTGAGGAGGAGGTGCAGAAGTTCTGCACCAACATCGCCGATGCCGCCAAGGATCGCCGCTATCTGCTGCAGAAGCAGGAGCTCGAAAAGCTGCAGACCGACATCAATGCCCGCATCACCATTCTCGAGAAGCGCAAGGCGGAATACGAGGACTGGCTGAAGCGCCGCAATGATTTCCTCGCCCAGACGGAGGCGAACCTTGTCAGCGTCTACAAGACGATGAAGGCCGATGCGGCCGCCCCCCAGCTTCAGGAACTGAAGCCCGAGATCGCCGCATCGATCATCATGAAACTTCCGGCCCGGCAATCGGGCCTGATCCTCAGTGAAATGGATCCGCGCAAGGCCGCCATGGTCGCGGCCGTGATGACCAGCGCTGCCGATCCCAATACCTCCAAGGACCCGTCATGAAGAAGTGTGTAACCGCGATCCTGACCGCCGCCCTGCTGGCCGGATGCCAGAGCCAGGCGGCCCGGGAAATTGGACGGGCCCCGGAAATGAGCCCCATCGGCAGCGGCCTGCAATATGGCCGTACCCAGCAGATGGCACTTTACCCGAAGGAGCCGGCGCGCACCGCCGTCGGCTATTCGCTGTGGAACGACAGCCGCGCCGCGCTCTTCAAGGATGCGCGCGCGCTGAACGTCGGCGACATCCTGACCGTCAACATCCAGATCAACGACAAGGCCTCCTTCGACAACAAGACCGACCGCAGCCGCAACAACAAGAGCGGCCGGTCCTGGTCTCTGAAGACGGACCTGCTCGGCTGGGATCCCGCGACCAGTGGCGACCTGACCTATGACAGCGATACCAACAGCCAGGGCAAGGGCACGACCAGCCGCGCGGAAAAGCTGACGCTTCTCGTCGCCGCCGTCGTCACCGGCATCCTCGAGAACGGCAACCTGGTGATCAGCGGTTCGCAGGAAGTCCGGGTGAACCACGAGCTGCGCATCCTCAACGTCGCCGGTATCGTGCGGCCGCAGGACGTGGATGCCAACAACACCATTTCCTACGAGCGCATAGCCGAAGCCCGCATCTCCTATGGTGGCCGCGGCCGCCTGACGGAAGTACAGCAGCCGCCACCCGGCCAGCAGGCCGTGGACCTCTACGCACCCTTCTAAAGACCAAGCCGGACCGGAGCGACATCGCCCCGGTCCGAACCCATCCCCCAGGCAGAAGACATCATGGCCAACGAAGCAGAAGCACCGGCAGAAGAAGGCAAGAAGAAGGGCGGCGGCATGGTGCCGCTGATCGGCGCCCTCGTCGTGCTGACGCTCGTCGGCGGCGGTGGCGGCTGGTTCCTGGGTGGCATGATCGCTTCCAAGGTCAAGCCGCCGGAGCCCGCAAAGGCCGAGGCCAAGGCCGAAGCCGGCGGGGAGGGGAAGAAGGAAGAGGGCAAGAAGCCGGAAGAGGGTCTCGCCAAGATCGCCACCGAGGCGAACGGTATCGTCCAGCTCGAGCCGATCACCACCAATCTTGCCTATCCCTCGGAAAACTGGATCAAGCTCGACGTGGCGCTGATGTTCAACGGCCCGCCGGACCCCAAGCTCGCCGGGGACATCCACCAGGACATCATGGGTTATCTGCGCACGGTCTCGCTGCAGCAGATCTCCGGGCCCCGCGGCTTCGAATATCTTAGGGATGACATACAGGAGCGTGTTGACCTCCGGTCCGAGGGGCGCGTATCGAAGGTCATGTTCAGGACCTTTGTCGTCGAATGATTCGAATTCTAGCTGCACTTGGCATCATGATGATGTTCCCTGCGGTGGCGGCGGCCCAACAGCTGCCCTCCGGTATCCTGAACGTGCCTATCGATGGCTCGGCAGCGGCCTGGATCATCCGGACCTTCGGCCTCCTGACCGTGCTGTCGATAGCGCCGGGCATCCTGATCATGGTGACCAGCTTCCCGCGGTTCATCATCGCCTTTTCCATCCTGCGCTCCGGCATCGGCCTTGCTTCCACGCCGTCAAACATGATCATGCTGAGCCTCGCTCTGTTCATGACCTTCTACGTGATGGCGCCGACGATCGATCGGGCATGGCAGGACGGCGCCCAGCCGCTGATCGAGAACCGGATCACCGAGGAAGAGGCGGTGGTTCGCATCGCCGAGCCCTTCCGCACCTTCATGGCTGCCAACACGCGCGACAAGGACCTGACGCTGTTCGTCGATCTCGCGCGCGAGCGCAACCAGTCCGTCGGGACTCCGGAGAAGGTCGACTACCGGGTGCTCATCCCGGCCTTCATGATTTCAGAAATCCGCCGCGGCTTCGAGATCGGCTTCCTGATCATCCTGCCCTTCCTCGTCATCGACCTCATCGTCGCCACCATCACCATGGCCATGGGCATGATGATGCTGCCGCCGACCTCGATCTCGCTGCCGTTCAAGATCCTGTTCTTCGTGCTGATCGACGGCTGGAACCTGCTGGTCGGCAGTCTGGTGCGATCCTTCTCCTGACAGGCAAGGCTGTTTTTCAGGTGAGTCCTTCCCCTGCGTGAAGGGCGGGGCGATTTACGATTCAATTACGACAATAATGCTTTGAAAATGCTCTATTAACCATGAGATTATTGAACGTAACGGCTATGTTCCAATTAATTTGTTTGAAATAATTTCCTCGCATCATCATCCCCACATGACGGGTTTGGTCTCCCACCGAGTTTGTGGATCCGAGAGGCATGAAGCCATCTGTCATCACCGGTGAAGTAACAAGTCCGGTATGTCCCTCTCATTGTACTGCGTAAAAAGGGACAATTCCTATGTCTAGCATCATGACGAACGCCTCTGCACTGTCAGCACTTGCCACGCTGCGCTCCATCGACTCTCAGATGGACAAGACCCAGAGCGCCATCTCCTCCGGTTATTCCGTAGCTTCCGCTAAGGACAACGCCGGTTACTGGTCGATCGCAACCACCATGCGTTCGGACAGCAAGGCTCTTTCGACCGTTCAGGACGCACTCGGCCTCGCCGCTGCAAAGTCCGACACCGCCTACAGCGGTCTCAGCACGGCGATCGACGTCGTCTCCGAAATCAAGGCCAAGCTGGTTGCCGCCCGCGAACCGGGCGTCGATCGCGACAAGA
>CAMFHT010000062.1 GCA_945952245.1 uncultured Rhizobium sp.
CCGCTGCCTGCAGCGCGAGGAAGAAAACCTTCCGGCGGACTGCCCGCCAAGCCTCCTTTCCGGAATCCGGCCCGAAAGGGGGTTCATTCCATTGATGGAGGATATCCGGTGATTGTTTCCCTGACTGCAGTCGTGTTTCTGCTGCCCGGCCTCTTCCTTGGAGGAGGTGGCCTCTGGCTTCTCGTCCTCGGCGGAAGCCCGTTCTATCTGTTTGCGGGCGTGATGATGCTCGTGACAGGCTTCCTGCTCTGGCGCCGGCGATCCTCGGCGCTCATCGTCCACGCGGCGCTCATCGTTGTGGCGCTGATCTGGGCGATCTACGAGGTCGGCTTCGACTGGTGGCAGCTCGGCCCGCGTGGCGGCGTCATCATCGTGCTTGGCCTCTGGCTGCTTACACCCTGGGTCCGCAAGCGCCTGCACTCGTCGGGAACCACCGCGATCGAGACCCGCGCCAATCCCTGGCCGCTTGGCATCACCGTCATCCTCGCGATTGTCGTCGCTCTCTTTTCGATGACGCAGGACCCCTATGACGTAGCCGGCGAATTGCCGGACGCCAAGGTTTCCGGCGCGGCCTTTGGCGGCAGCGTTCCCGATGGCGAATGGCACCAGTATGGCCGCACTCCCTTCGGCCAGCGCTATTCCCCGCTCGACCAGATCAACAAGGACAATGTCAAGGACCTGAAGCTCGCCTGGCAGTACCAGACGGGAGACGTCAAGCAGCCGGGCGACGTCGGCGAAACCACCTATCAGGTGACACCGCTCAAGATCGGCGACACGCTCTTCATGTGCACGCCGCACAACTGGGCGATCGCGATCGATGCCAAGACCGGCAAGGAAAAGTGGAAGTTCGACCCGAATGTCGGCCTGAACCCCGACCGCCAGCACCAGACCTGCCGCGGCGTGACCTATTATCGCGACACACAGGTTTCAGCCGGCCAGGCCTGCGCCGAGCGCGTCTATCTGCCGACGTCGGATGCCCGCCTGATCGCGCTTGATGCTGCCGATGGCAAGATCTGCGAGACCTTTGCCGACAAGGGCGTGCTGCACCTCGAACAGGGCATGAAGTTCAAGCCCGCTGGCTATTATTATTCCACCTCGCCGCCGGTTGCCGCTGCCGACAAGCTGATCATCGGCGGCGCCGTCAACGACAATTACTCGACGAGGGAACAGTCGGGCGTCATCCGCGCCTTCGACATCCGCACCGGCGCTCTCGTCTGGAACTGGGACAGCGGCAATCCGGATGAGACGGCGCCGCTGCCGGCGGGCCAGACCTATACGACCAATTCGCCGAATTCCTGGTCCGTGCTCTCCGCCGACGAAGGCCTCGGCATGGTCTACGTGCCGCTCGGCAACCAGGTGCCGGATCAGATCGGCATCGGCCGCACGGCCAACGTCGAGCGGTTCTCCTCCTCGATCGTGGCGCTCGACATCAACACCGGCGCGCTGAAATGGGTTCAGCAGACGGTGCATCATGACCTCTGGGACATGGACGTGCCCGCCCAGCCGGTGCTTTTCGACATGCGCAAGCCCGACGGCTCCACGGTGCCGGCCCTTCTGGGACCCACAAAGCAGGGCGATCTCTGGGTGCTCGACCGCCGCACCGGCGAAACCATCGTGCCGGTCAAGGAAATCCCGGCGCCGCAGGGCACGGTCGAAGGCGATTTCGCGTCTCCGACCCAGCCGATGTCGGATCTCACCTTCTCGCCGCCGCCGCTGACGGAAAAGAACATGTGGGGCATTACGCTGTTCGACCAGCTTGCCTGCCGCATCGCGTTCCACCAGTACCGGTATGAAGGCCGCTATACCCCGCCGTCGCTGGAAGGCACGATCGTCTATCCCGGCAATTTCGGGACCTTCAACTGGGGCAGCGTGGCTGTCGATCCGGAACGGCAGGTCATGTTCGGCATGCCGACCTACCTCGCCTTCACCTCGCGCCTCGTACCCGCCGCGGACATTCCGCCGAAGGAAGCCGGCACCAAGGGCAGCGAACAGGGGCTGAACCGCAATGAGGGCGCACCCTACGGCGTTTACATGGGGCCATTTCTCAGCCCGCTCGGCATTCCCTGCCAGGCGCCGCCATGGGGCTATGTCACGGGTGTCGATCTCACCACCGGGAAGATGATCTACAAGCACCGCAATGGCACCGTCTACGACATGACGCCGCTGCCGCTGCCGCTCAAGGTCGGCGTGCCCGGCATTGGCGGACCGATGATGACCCGCGGCGGCGTCGCCTTCCTCGGTGCGGCCGTGGACGATTATCTGCGTGCCTATGACGTCACCACCGGCAGGCAGCTCTGGGAAGCCCGGCTCCCCGCCGGCGGCCAGGCGACGCCGATGACCTATACCGCCAGCGACAACAAGCAATATGTGCTGATCGTTGCCGGCGGGCACGGTTCCGTGGGCACGAAACCCGGCGACTACGTGATGGCCTACACGCTTCCCTGATTGGAGGTACAGCTCACTGCAATCGGAGGCCGGGCGACAAGCCCGGCCTTTTTCGGAACGAAACCATGCATCTGGCATTTACCGGAGGCCCGGCCACGGGGGAATTGGCCCAGCGGTACGGCGGGCAGAGCCGCTTTTCGGCACCCGGGAGGAATGACATGAAACCGAGCAACCGCCGCGATTTCTACCTCGGTGGCATCTTCGTGATCCTGGTGATCAACTGCCTTTACCTCGGCCGTGAATTCCTGACCCCGGTCGTCTTGTCCTTCATGCTGGCAACGACGCTGGCACCCGTCGTCCGCTATCTCAGGAAGTTTCACGTCCCTGCCGCCGTTGCGGCAACACTGCTGATCTTTCTCTCCGCCGCAATCTTCCTGCTTCTCGGTTACATTACCAGCGGACCCATTGCCGACATGCTCTCGGATGCGCCGCGGATCGGACGCATCCTGCAGATCAAGCTCATGGCGCTCAAGGATTCGGTTGCAGGTGCGCTGGAAGCGACCTCGCAGCTCGATCATGTGACGGAAAATCTCAACTCGGAAACGACGCAGAAGGTGGTCGTCGCCCAGCCGGGCATTCTCTCGCGCGCCGCGGGAAACCTGATTTCGGCAGCGACGACGATTGCGATCACCTTCGTGCTCTCGCTCTTCCTGCTCGCCTCCGGCACGCTGTTCTACCAGAAGATCGTCCAGTCCTTCTCGCGGCTCAGCGACAAGAAGAAGGTGCTGCGCATCGTCTACAGCATCGAAGGCGAGATCTCGCGCTATCTTCTGACGATCACCATCATCAACATCATGGTCGGCATCTTCATCGGTACCGGCCTTTGGCTGATCGGCATTCCGAACCCGCTGGTCTGGGGGGTGCTTGCCTTCATACTCAATTACCTGCCCTATATCGGGGCGCTGATATCAATCGTTCTGGTGGGGGTGATGTCGATCGTGACCTTCGACAATCTGTTCTACAGCCTGCTCGCGCCGGGCCTGATCCTCACCTCGCATGTGGTGGAAGGCCAGTTCCTGACGCCGCTTCTCGTCGGGCGGCGAATGGAATTGAACGCGGTCGCCGTCTTCATCTCCATTTCCTTCTGGTCCTGGATCTGGGGCTTCGTCGGCGCGCTGATGGCGGTGCCGATCCTGGTCGTGCTCAAGGTCATCAGCGACCATGTGGAGAGCTGGCGTCCGCTCGGAAATTTCCTCTCCGGCGAGCACCCGCCGATCATGCCGGACACGCCGAGCCAGGACCACCAGTGACCGCCGGCCCGTGACGGGCCGGCAGAGATCCTCGATCAGATGTCGCTGTCGATCATCTGCGGTTCCGGGGCCGTGCGGTTGCCGGAGAGAATGGACCGCTTGCCCACGTGGTTTGCCGGACCGACAAGGCCTTCCTGTTCCATGCGTTCGACCAGCGAAGCGGCCCGGTTGTAGCCGACGCCGAGGCGGCGCTGGATATAGGAGGTCGAGCACTTCTTGTCGCGAAGCACGAGCTTGACCGCCTTGTCGTAGAGATCGCTCTGATCCTCTTCCGCGATGGCCGACTTGTCGAAGACGGCGCTGTCTTCCTCGCCGGCCTCTTCGGCTTCCTCGGCATCCTCGGTCACGGTGCCGAGATATTCCGGACGTCCCTGCGTCTTCAGGTGAGCGACGACCTTTTCCACTTCGCTGTCGGAAACGAAGGGACCATGAACGCGGGCGATGCGCCCGCCGCCGATCATGTGCAGCATGTCGCCCTGGCCAAGGAGATGTTCCGCGCCCGGTTCGCCGAGAATGGTCCGGCTGTCGATCTTCGAGGTCACCTGGAAGGAGATGCGGGTGGGGAAGTTCGCCTTGATCGTGCCGGTAATGACGTCGACCGAGGGGCGCTGCGTCGCCATGATCAGGTGAATGCCGGCGGCACGCGCCATCTGGGCGAGCCGCTGGATCGCGCCTTCGATCTCCTTGCCGGCGACCATCATCAGATCCGCCATCTCGTCGACGATGACGACGATGTAGGGCATGGCCGTCAGGTCCATCTCCTCCTCGACATAGAGGAGCTCGCCCGTCTGCCGGTCGAAGCCGGACTGGACGCTGCAGAGGATGGTCTCGCCCTTGGCGCGCGCGGCGGCGGCACGGGTGTTGTAACCGTCTATGTTGCGGACCCCGAGGCGGGACATCTTCTTGTAACGCTCCTCCATCTCGCGAACCGCCCATTTCAGAGCCATGACGGCCTTCTTCGGGTCCGTGACGACGGGGGTCAGCAGATGGGGAATCCCGTCATAGACGGAAAGCTCCAGCATCTTGGGATCCACCATGATCAGCCGGCATTCCTCAGGCTTCAGCCGGTAGAGGAGCGAGAGGATCATGGTGTTGATCGCGACCGACTTGCCCGAGCCGGTGGTGCCGGCGACGAGCAGATGCGGCATCTTCGAGAGCTCGGCGACGACGGGCTCGCCGCCGATCGTCTTGCCGAGGCAGAGCGGCAGGTGGAACCGGCTTTCGGCATAATCGCGGGATTCGATCAGTTCGCGGAAGTAGACGGTTTCGCGAACCGGGTTCGGCAGCTCGATGCCGATGACGTTGCGGCCGGGCACGACGGCAACGCGGGCGGAAAGCGCCGACATGGAGCGGGCGATATCGTCGGAAAGGCCGATGACGCGGGAGGACTTGACCCCCGGAGCCGGCTCGAACTCATAAAGGGTTACGACCGGGCCGGGGCGGACGTCGATGATCTCTCCCTTGATGCCGAAATCCTCGAGCACGCTTTCGAGAAGGCCCGCGCTCTGCTCCAGCGCTTCCGGGGTCATCAGGGTGGTTTCCTGCACCGGCGGCACCTGCAGCAGTTCGATCGGCGGGAATTCGTATTCCGGCTCGCCATTCCCGGCGGGCGCCGGCTGGAAGGCGGGCTCAGCCGGAAGCGGCTCGACGACGGCGACGGGTTCGATGACGACGGGCGCTTCTGCAACGACCTCGATCCGCACTTCCGGAACGACGGTCACGGTGGGCTCCTGTGCGGCAACGGCCTCCGCGTTCGCGCGGCGAATGGCGATCTCGCGGTAGAGCGCCGTGACCGGCCAGTCCCGCTCCGGCACCGAAGGCTGATAGGATTTCAACTCCGGCACGGGCCGGTAGCTTGCGGGAAGACCTGTAGCGACGCGGGCGCTCAGCGGCTCGAAGACCGGACGTGAAGACCGCTCGGCAGGCTTTGGCCCGTAATCTGCCATGACCGGCCTGGGCTCGACCGTGTGAAGGGTTGCCGCGGGCTCCGCCTGTACCTGCGTGGCTTCGGCGGTGGGCTCCGCAAAATCGAGGCTCAGCGCTTCCCAGAAGACGTGATCGGACACGAAGGCCGCAGCCGGCGGCGCAGGCCGTGCCTCGGTTTCAACCAGGTAGGCCGCTTCCGCTGGCGCCATCAGCTCGGCAACAGCGGCTGCCGGCTGGGCTGGCGTCTGCCGGAAGAGGGGCTTGTGCCCGAGCTCGCGGCGGAGGCGATAGGTAATGGCGCGTGCGCCGACGGGGAGCAGGTGCTGTGGAATTTCCTGCGGTTCGGCCTCGACCGGGGCAGGGGCGTCGACGGCAATCGCGGAGGAAATTGCGGCATGAGGACCTGGTGACACGCTTTCCACCGGCCGCGATTCGACAGCCGCTTCAGATTCCACCTGCGGGACGCCCTGTTCAACGGCCAGTGCCGCTGCGGCAACGGGCTGTTCCACCACTTCCGGCATGCGCCGGCGATGGGTCGGCGGCTCCGGCATGCGGCGGGTCAGCGCCGCCTCCGGCGTGCGGCTGAAGCGGACGTTCGGCGCGAGCGTGAAGGCGCTCTGCCAGACGGGGAGCTCGCCCCGTCCTTCGATCTCGCTCGCGGCCTGCCAGTCGGCGCCGCGGTGGTTGTCCTGGCGGATTTCGGCTCCCCCCGCTTGGCGCGCGGGTTCATACCGGGTCTCGGGAGGACGGGATCCCATCTCGGTGTTCCCGTCGCCCATCATGTTGCCGGAATTCAAGAAATTCGAACGATTGAAACGCATGGCGGCCTGAACACTCATCATAAACGGACATTTGCTGCAGCCTCCATCAATAGAAAATAAACGTTAACAGCGCCTTGAGAGCGGAGTACGGAAAGGCGGAAACAGGAGCGGAGCCAGCCTTGGACGTGAGGAGGCGGAGAGGGTCAGGGGCCGGGAATTGCGGGCTTTCAGGGATATTGTGGAGGTCTGATCCGCATGCAAGATTATGCCAATATCTCGTTTGAGTGCCGGACGGGCAGATGCAGGTGCTTAGCAGATCCGGCGCCGCAATCGGACATGTCGATAATCGCGAAGCGTGCTATGAGTAGCGCTATACCAGCATGTCGGGAATCCCATGAGCTACGGCCTCTATATCGGCAAGAACCAATCCGCGACAGGCCATGCCTGGCTCGCCGGTTATGGCGACGAACCCTCCAGCCACTGGCTGGAAGTCGTACCGCGCCAGCAGCATGAACCGGGAAGCCGCATCACCGTAGGGGTGACTCCCGCAGCCGCTCTTCCGGGCGTTCTCAGCGATATCCCGCAGGTGCGCGAAACGGCTCGGCATCTGAGGGTCAGCTACAGCCATTATCTCGGCGTGCCGGCCCCGATCACCAATGGTGGTCTCAACGAGCATGGCGTGGCAGTCAGGGACATCTGGTCCTCGTCCCGCCCCGAACTCGTGGCGATGACGCCGGCGGATCAGAAAGGCCCGAACTATTCCGACCTTGCCCGCTTGGTGCTGGAACGTGCAAGGACGGCGCGCGAGGGTGTGGACCTTATCGGCGCGCTGATCCGCGATCACGGCTATTCCTGTTATGGCGGGAATTCGCACATCATCGCCGATCCCGATGAAGCCTGGGTGGTGATCGAGTTTTCCGGCGGCCTCGGGCTCTGGGTGGCCGAGCGGCTTGGGCCAGACAGCATCCGCGCCTCGCGCCCGGGCTATATCGGCGTCATTCCCGCAGAGCCGACGGACGATTTTTTCTTTCCGTCGCACTTCATAGAAACGGCGGTCCGACTCGGCTGGTACCACCCCGGCCACGGTCCCTTCGACGTCAACGCCGTCTATGGCGATGGCCGCGGACGGTGGCCCGGGCAGGTCTGGGTCGAGGAGCAGATGAAGCGCCGTGCCGGAAGGCCCGAAAAAATCGGCCTCACTGACATGATCTGGGCCATCTCGACCGAAAAACTCACCGGCGACACGGCCGGCTATGGCCAGATCGTGCCGCTTGTCGAGACGAACCATCCGGAGCTCCGCATGATGTGGCATGCGCCTGTGGGTCCCGTTGCCGCGCCGCTCGTTCCCGTCTTCATGGGCATGACTTCAGTACCTCCGGAATATGGCATGCACCGCTACCTGACGGAGGGCGAATCGGCCCGTTTCCAGGATCTTCGCAAAGCCGTTGCACGCCCCGATGCCATCTCCCCGGTGCCGCAGGGGATCGACATCACCCGCTCCGCCGTCCAGATCTTCAAGCAGTTGATGCATGCCGTCTTTCAAGATGCCGAAACCCTGCTACCGCTCATCAGCGCGCAGTGGCGGTCTTTCGAGAAATCGCTTGCCGACGACCTGCCACACGTACTGCGGAGCGCCAAAATCCTGATCGAAGCCGGAGAGCCGGACCTTGCCTCCCGCCTGCTTACAGACTTCTCCACGACCCGTCTTCTCACGAGCCTTTCTGCCGCCGAACCCATGTTGCGGGCTCTCGAAGCCTGGCTGACCATGACGGGGCGCCTCAACCTGACGAACCGCCACCGGGCTCCGGAACAGATCTGGTAAGCCTGCTGGAGCGAAGGAGCTGACGTGGACCAGACGCCAGATCTTCATCTTTGTCCGCGCACAGAAACCTAAGCCATTTGCATGCAATCTTGATTCCGCTCTTCGGTGCACCATCCTTGCTGCATGATCTATTTCACCAGCGATACCCATTTCTCCGATCCTCGCGTGCTTCGCATCGACCACCGGCCCTTCGCCAATCTGGAAGAGCATGACGAAACCCTGATCCGAAACTGGAATGCCGTCGTCGCCGATGGGGACGAAATCTGGCATCTCGGGGATGTCGTGTCGTCGCGTGCCGTTCCCTGCGATACGATTCTTTCGCGGCTGAACGGACGCAAGCACCTGATCATCGGCAATAATGATCCGCCTGCGACGGTGGAAGCGAAGGGCTGGGCCAGCGTTCAGCATTATGCGGAACTCAAGCTGGAAGGGGAGCACCTCATTCTTTGCCATTATCCCTTCCGCACATGGAACAAGATCGGCAAGAAGTCGATCAACCTGCACGGCCACTCCCATGGCCGGCTGAAGCCGTTCCTGCGACAGTATGACGTCGGTGTCGATCCTCAGGGTCTGAAGCCTGTGACGCTCGGTGAAATTCTTGCGTCCCGCCGGCGCTCTGCGCCCTAGTGGCCGATCGTCTTCGAGAACAGGTTCACGATCATGACACCGCAGAGAATGAAGGCCAGGCCGATCACTGCCGGCAGGTCCAGCTTCTGCCCGTACCATAGCCAGGACACCGCTGAAATCAGCACGATGCCGAGGCCGGACCAGAGAGCGTAAACCACCCCGACCGGTATGGTGCGGACGGGAAAGGACAGCAGCCAGAAGGCAAGCGCATAGCAGGCAATGGTGACGATGCTTGGCCCCAGCCGCGAGAAGCTCTCGGACCGCGAGAGCGCCGTCGTGGCAATAACCTCGGCGATGATCGCTGCCAAAAGAATCAGGTAGGTAAAGCCTTTGGTCACGGAATATCTCCTGATGGGCGCGGCTGCGAACGAGTTCATCTCCCAGCAATCATACTGAATGCCGCGATGCTGGTCCGGCGACGACATCCTCCCAGAATTCGGGAGGCATGGCTCCCGGAACATGCGAAATGCACTCAAGGTCTTGAGAACGAGGAACAAATTTGCCCTCCGGGCGTATGCTCCGCAGCAAGAGCCGGAAGCCAGACCGGCCACCACGCGCGGACCGGAAACCATGCCCAGCCAGACCGATATCATGTTCAGCCCCACCCTTCGCCGGACCTTCCGCGAAGTCAGCGAAGATCGCCTTTCGATGATCGCGGCGGGCGTCACCTATTACATTCTTCTCGCCGCCTTTCCGGCTCTCGGCGTCCTCGTCAGCCTCTATGGGTTCTTCACCGAGCCTTCCGACCTCGCAACCCAGGTCCAGGCACTGGCGCCGGTCCTGCCGCCCGGTGCGTTCGACATCATCGCCAAGCAGCTCAGCGATCTCGCCCATCAGGAGACGGCTGCACTCAGCATCACCTTCATCCTCAGCTTCCTGATTGCGCTCTGGAGCGCGATCAGCGGCGTGAAATCGCTGTTCGAGGCCATGAACATCGCCTATGACGAGGAGGAGAAACGCTCCTTCATCCACCTCAACCTGCTCGCCCTAGCCTTCACGCTCGGCGCCATGGTCGTTTCGATCGTGATGATCATTGCGATTGGTGTTGTACCGGCCGTCCTGGCCTATCTCTATCTCGACAAATGGGTCGACATTCTCGCGCGCATCGCGCCGTGGCCGGTGATCACGCTCCTCGTGTTCGGCGGCATTGTTCTGCTCTACCGTTACGGCCCGAGCCGCAGCCCGCATGCAACCTTCAACGCGGTCATGCGTGGCGCCATCATCGCGACCGGCGTCTGGTTGGTAGCATCCGCCGGCTTTTCCTACTATCTCGCCAATTTCGCCGACTACAATGCCACTTATGGCACGCTCGGCGCCCTGATCGGCTTCCTGATCTGGATCTGGCTTTCGGTCTACATCGTGCTGATCGGCGCCGAGTACAACAAGGAACGCGAGCGCAGCCGGGAAATGGCAAGCGCCCGCTGAACCGGATCAAAAAGGACCGCACTACGGGAGCGCGGCCCTTCGTTCATCAGACGGCCTGGTCGTGGGAGGGCTTTTCCCAGAGGTTGATGCCGCCTTCCACCGCAAACCGATCGATCTCCGCGAGCTCTTCTGCCGTGAAATCGAGTTTCTCCAGAGCCTTCACATTTTCCTCGACCTGCCGCGCCGAGCTTGCACCGATGAGGGCGGAGGTGACGCGCGGATCACGCAGCACCCAGGCGAGCGCGAGCTGCGCCAGCGACTGGCCGCGGCGCTGGGCGATCTCGTTCAGGGAGCGGGCACGCTCGATGTTTTCGTCGCTCAGATGTTCCGGACGCAGGAAATCACCGCCCGGGCGGTTGACGCGCGCATCTTCCGGAATACCGTTCAGGTACTTGTTGGTCAGAAGCCCCTGCGCCAGCGGCGTGAACGCGATCACGCCGGCACCGACCTCGTCGGTCGCCGTGAGAAGATCCTTCTCGATCCAGCGGTTGAAGAGATTGTAGGACGGCTGGTTGATCAGGAGCGGTACCTTGCGATCGGCGAGCAGGGCCGCGATCTCGCGGGTCTTGTTGCCGGAATAGGAGGAGACGCCCACATAGAGCGCCTTGCCCTGCCGCACCGCACTCGCCAGCGCATCTGCGGTTTCCTCGAGCGGCGTTTCCGCATCGAAACGGTGTGAATAGAAGATGTCGACATAGTCGAGCCCGAGGCGGGACAGGCTCTGGTCGAGGCTGGAGAGAATGGCCTTGCGGGAACCGCCGCCCCTGCCGTAGGGGCCCGGCCACATGTCCCAGCCCGCTTTGGACGAAATGATCATCTCGTCGCGATAGCCCGCAAAATCCTGCTTCAGGATGCGCCCGAAATTGATTTCGGCACTGCCCGGAGGCGGGCCGTAATTGTTGGCGAGGTCGAAATGGGTGATGCCGAGGTCGAAGGCCTTGAACAGGATCGAGCGCTGCGTTTCGAGCAGTGTCGTGTCGCCGAAGTTATGCCAGAGACCGAGCGAGATTGCCGGAAGCTTCAGACCACTCCTGCCGGTCTTTCGGAACACCGCCATATCATATCGCTTCGGATCGGGATTATAGCTCATGTGCACGTCGCTCCTTGTCTGCGGGTCACGCTGGTCTTGCCGAAACGGACTTCGGCAGCCTGTCGCCGGCATATTTAAGGCGGGCGGGTTCATTGGTCCATGCCCGTCAGGAGATGCAGGCACGCTTCGTCGCCCACACCATGCCTGCCGGTGCAAGAAGAGGGGGCTTGCAAAGCGCCTGCGGCACTGACCTATTCCCGTGACACGGCCTGCTTCGATCGGGCCTGCACGAGACGAGGAGACTGATATGACCGAGATCGACATTGGCGCCATCGAGAAACTCGCCGGCAACCTCAATCGCCAGACGAGGGGTCCGGGCGGGGTGATCGGGGTCATGCACGAGGGACGGGTCGTTCTTCGCCATGCCTGGGGTCATGCCGATCCGAAGGCGCACCGGGCGATGACGACAGGAACGCGCCTGCCGATCTGCTCGATCAGCAAGCAGTTCACCTGCGGGGTTCTCATCGATCTCGTCGCGGATCCGGAAAGTCTCGCCGGACCGCTCGCCCAGCTGCTGCCGAACCTCGAGACGCGCCGTCCGACGGTTGCGGAGCTTTGCCACAACCAGTCCGGCCTTCGGGATTATTGGGCGTTGACCGTTCTCTACGGCGCCGATGCGGAAGGCGTGTTCCGGCGCGAGGATGCGGCACCGCTTTTCGCCCGGATGCGGGATACGCATTTCGCGCCGGGGACCCGCTATTCCTATTCCAACGGTAATTTCCGCATTCTTTCGGATCTGATCGAGGAGAAGGCAGGGCGTTCGCTCGGCGAACTCTACCGCGACCGCATATTCTCGAAAGCCGGCATGGAGACGGCCGAGCTCATTCCGGACACGAGCCAGCAGGTGGACGGCGTTGTTGGGTTCGAGGGGAATGACGCCACCGGCTATTTCCCGGCGACAAATCGCATCTACTGGTCTGGCGATGCCGGCATTTCGGCCTCGCTGGATGACATGCTTGCCTGGGAAGCGTTCATCGACCGGACGCGGGACGATGCGGATGGTCTCTACCGACGTCTTTCTGCACCGCAGACCTTCTCGGACGGCAACAGAGCGCCCTATGGCTTCGGGGTGTCGCACGAGACGATCTCGGGCGTCGCTGTCACCGGCCACGGCGGGGCGCTGCGAGGCTTCCGGGCGCACCGCATGCATGCCGTAAACGAACGGCTCTCGGTCGTCGTGATGTTCAACCACGAGGCCAATGCCCGCGATACGGCGGCCGCCTTCCTGCGGGCCGCACTCGGCCTCAAGGATGAAAAGCCCGAGGCACCGGCGGCGGGAGTGGATTGGGCAGGCCAGTGGCTGGAAGCCGAGACAGGGCTCTTGGTCACGACCGCTCCGTCACAGGCGGGCGTCGCGACGACATTTGCCGGCGGTGCAGAAATCGTACCCGCCACGTCTGCCACGGAGGCCCGTTCGCCTTCGATGACGATGACGCGCGAAGGCGATGTGCTCCGCTTCGGTCGCTGGCGAGAAAACCTTGATGGCGTGGCGCGTCGCGTCTCGGGCGATGCACGGGGCGATATTGCCGGACGCTACCATTCGCCGATGATAGACGCCGAGCTCGAGATCACCGGCGAAGGGCTGGTCCTGCACGGCTATTTCGAGGGCTTCCTTGGACGGGGCGAGATGACGCCGGTGCTGCCGGTGGCGGAAGATCTGTTCGTCATGCCCTGCCGCCGCTCCATGGATGCGCCCGCCCCCGGTGACTGGACGCTTCGCGTCCGGCGTAGCGCCGATTGCAAGATCGAAGGCGTCGATGTCGGCTCCTGGCTCGCCCGGAACGTCTCCTACCGCAAGATCGGCTGACCAGCGTCTAGAAAGCAGAAGCCCCGCCGATCGGTGACCGGCGGGGCTCTTCGTTCAGGTGCAATAGGCAGCGCTTACTTCTTCACGGTGTCCTCGAGGAAGAAGCGGCCAAGCGGGTTCTGGTAGAAGTTCTCGATGTTCTTGCGCGAAACGTTGATGTAGGGGCTATAGTAGAGGTCGATCCAGTGCACGTCGGCCTTCGCCATCTTCTGGATGTCGATATACATCTGCTCGCGCTTGGCCGGGTCCATTTCGAGACGGGCCGCGGCGACGAGATCCTTCACCTTGTCGTTCTTGTAGCGCGTCATGTAGTTCATGTTGCTGTCGTGGCCGACGACGAAGGTTGTCTTCTGGTCGGGATCGAGAATGTCATTGGTCCAGTACATGACCGAGAGGTCGTAGTCGCCCGCGACCAGCATGTCCCAGGTCTGGCTCGGGTCCATCTTCTGCAGGTTCGCCGTGATGCCCGCCTTCTGGAGCTGCTGCTGCAGCAAGACGGCGATCTGTTCGTCCACCTCGTTGCCGGCATTGACGAGATAGTTGAGCGTCAGGTTCTGAACGCCTGCAGCTGCGAGCAGCGATTTCGCCTTTTCCGGATCATAGGGACGCTGCAGATTGTCGTTGTAGTGGTAGAGCGCACCCTTCGGGATGAAGGAGTTCGCGACTTCGCCATAACCGAAGGTCACGGTATCGACGATCGCCTTCTTGTCGATCGCATAGTCCAGCGCCTCGCGCACTTCCTTCTTGGCGAGATCGCCATGCTCGTGGTTGATGAGCAGGTGGTCTTCGCGGGTCGACGTATCCAGGTAGACGGTGAGGTTCGGGTCCTTCTGCAGTTCGGCCACGCGCGAGAAGGGCACGAAGATCGCTGCGTCGAGCTGACCGGCCTGCACGTTCAGCATGCGGGTGTTGTCGTCGGGAACGGAGATCCACTCGACGCCGTCGAGCGAAACGCGGTCCGCCTGCCAGAAGTTCGGGTTCTTTTCGAGGATTACCCGGTCCCCGCGCCGCCATTCCTTCACGGTAAAGGCACCGGAGGCGATCGGGGCTTCCGCATAGGCGTCGGCGCCCATGGATTCCATGCCGGCCTTCGAGATGATCGAGGCACCCGGCATGGCGAGCGTGGAGAGGAATGGCGCGGACGGGCCCTTGAGTTTGACGGTCAGCGTCTTCGGGTCGGTAGCCTCGGCCTTGTCGATGACCTTGTAGCTGTCGCTCCAGAGCGAGCCCTTGTCGTCGCGGATACGGGTCAGCGTATAGGCGGCATCCTCTGCCGTGATCGCGCTGCCATCGGAGAACTTCGCGTCGCGAATCTTGAACGTATAGGTCAGGCCATCGGGCGACACGGTCCAGCTTTCGGCGAGGCCGGGCTCCAGCTTGGTGCCGGTCTTGTCGACGCGCACCAGCACGTCATAGACGTTCGAGAAAACCCAGAAGTCGATGTTCTGCGCGGTCTTGATGGGATCGAAGG